>CAJMPM010000045.1 GCA_905215225.1 uncultured bacterium | reverse complement strand
AGACCCTGTTCTTCCTGATCGCCGGTTCGTTCTCCTTTACGCTCGGCACGCGTATGCTGCCCAAGCTTCGCGGCATCGTAAAGAAGTACCCGATCTCGGGCGTGGGCTTTGGTGTCGCGGCGCTCGCCATTGCCGGCGTGCCGCCCATGAACACGTTCTTCTCGAAGTTCCAGATCATCGCCGGCGGCTTTTCTGTGGGTGCCGGCAACGTCGCGATTCTGGTGCTCGTGTGCATCATGGTCGCCGAGACCGTCGCCACCTTTGCCTGGTTCCTCAAGTGGATGGGCTATTGCCTGCCCGGCGAGCCGAGCGAAGAGGGCGCTGCGGGTGCCCCGCTTCCCCGCGCGATGGCGTTCGTGTTCATCGTGCTCATCATCATGGTCATCGTCAGCGGCCCGCTTTCGGCCAGCTGGATCGGTTAGGAGGTAGAACGACATGGGTTATTCGATCGTCAACATCCTTGGCGGCCTTCTGATCGTCACGTCCACCATGGTGGTTGTCTCCAAGAACATCAAACATTCCATCCACTGGTATGCGGTGCAGTCGCTGGTGCTCGTGGGACTGCTCGCCACGCTCGGTGTCACTACCGGTGCGCAGGAGCTGCTTATGTGGGCTGGATCTGCCTTTATCACTAAGGTCGTCCTGGTCCCTTACATCCTCAACCGCGCATACAAGAAGATGGGCGAGCCGAGCGACGCATCGCTCAAGGCCGGCCTTAAGCCCGCGTGGGCCATTTGCATCATCGCCGTGGAGGTCGCGATCTGCTTTGCCGTCGTGACGCAGATCAGCCTGCCCACGGCCGAGGTCGCAACGCCTGCGCTCGCTATTAGCTTCGCTCACTTCTTTGTGGGCCTCACCTGCATCATCTCGCAGCGCAACATCATGAAGCAGATCTTTGGATACTGCCTCATGGAAAACGGCAGCCATGTGACGCTCGCGCTTTTGGCCCCCACCGCTCCCGAGATCATCGAGATCGGTATCGCCACCGACGCCATCTTTGCCGTCATCATCATGTCCATCGTCGTGCGTCGCATTTGGGACGACACCCCCACGCACGATTCGCGCGACCAGTACGAGCAGAGGGGGTAGTACATGGAAACGTTGATTAAAGCCCTGCTGTCGACTCCTTTGGTGGTCTCGCTGGGCATGGCGTTTTAGCCCAAGTACTCGTCCTTTAACGTGTTTGCCGGTCTCAACCTGGTCTCCGTCGCAGCCGTCCTGGTGCTGTCGATTATGACGGCCGGTGACGTCCTTATGAGCGGCGACACCGTGAGCGCTCTTGGCCTGTGGTTCCACCTCGATTCGCTGGGCGCCATCTTTGTGCTGCTCATCGGCTTTATCGGTTTTCTTACGGGGCTGTTCTCGCTGCCCTATGTAAAGGCCGATATCGAGGAGGGCTCCATGCCCGCCGAGCGCGCCAAGCAGTATTTTGCGCTGTTTAGCCTGTTTGTGTTCACTATGCTGCTCGCGTGCCTGTCCAACAACATGATCCTCACGTGGGCCGCCGTGGAGGCGACCACGCTTTCCACCGTGTTCCTTGTGGGTATCTACAAGAACAAGACGGCCCTCGAGGCTTCTTGGAAGTATGCGATGGTCTGCACCGCCGGCGTGGCCTTTGGCCTGTTCGGTACGCTGCTGATCTACGCCAACGCCGCCGACGTGATTCCCACCGCCCACGAGGCCGCGTTCCTGTCGTGCGTGCTGCCGTATGCCGACCAGTTCGACCCGACGCTCATGCGCCTCGCCTTTGCGTTTATCGTGATCGGCTTTGGCACCAAGGCCGGCCTGTTCCCCATGCACACTTGGCTGCCCGATGCCCACTCCCAGGCCCCGAGCCCTGTCTCGGCCCTGCTCTCGGGCGTGCTGCTTAAGTGCGCCATGCTTGTGATCATGCGCTTCTATGGCTTTACCATCCAGGCCGTGGGCGCCGAGTATCCGCAACTTTTGCTGCTGATCGTCGGCACGCTGTCCATTTTGGTGGCGGCACTTTCGATGTTTCGCCAGGACGACCTCAAGCGCCGCTTTGCGTACTCGTCTGTGGAGAACGTGGGCGTTATCGCCCTGTGCCTGGGTATCGGCGGCCCGCTGGGTATCGCCGCGGCCCTGCTGCACTGCGTGTTTCACGGCTTTACCAAGACGCTTGCCTTCTGCGTGTCCGGCAACATCCAGCACGCCTTTGGCACGCGTAGCCTGGCCAAGATCCAGGGCGTCGTCGAGGTTGCGCCCGCAACCGCCGCGCTCGCCGTCCTGGCGCTGCTCGGTCTTGGTGCCTTCCCGCCCTTTGGCATGTTTATCTCCGAGTTCCTGACTTTTGTCGCCGGTGTTACCGCCGGTCCCATGTGGCTGGTCGTCGTGGTCGCCCTCGGTCTTACCGTGGCCATCTCCGCGCTCACCCGCATCGCACTCAAGTCGGTATTCGGCCATGCGCCCCAGGGCATGGGCAAGCATGAGGCCCCGGCGCTCATGCTGATCCCCGAAATCATCCTGGCTGTCATGATCTTGTGGGTTGGCATCGCCACCCCGCTGCCTCTCGTGCACGGTGTGGAGACCGCGACCGGCATTGTGCTCGAGCAGAGCACCGAGGAACTTCACGCGACGCCGATGTACCGCGCTGTGTTCGGTACCGAGACCGCTCAGAGCGAGGTGGAGTAACGAATGATTGAAACTGAGAACAAGGTGTATGCCCGTCGCTGCGAGAGCCATGTCGAGGCCCTGCGCCGCGCCGTTCCGGGCTGCATCGAGAAGGTCGAGTGGCAGTGCGAGGACCAGCTGACGATTACCGTCAAGCAGGACAAGCTGCCCGAGGCCGTCCACTACCTGTATTACGAGCGCTACGGCTGGATTCCCGTGATCATCGGCAACGACGAGCGCAGCCTGTGCGGCCGTTACGCCGTGTACTACGTCATCTCCATGGAGGGGGAGGACCCCGGCTGGGTGACCGTGCGCACCGAGGTCGATCCCGCCAAGATGACGTTCCCGTCCGTGACGCCGTTCGTCCCCGCCTGCGTGTGGGGTGAGCGCGAGCTGCGCGACATGTTCGGCCTGATTCCCGAGGGTCTGCCCGATCGTCGTCGCCTGGTGCTGCCCGACGATTGGCCCAGCGGCCTGTATCCGCTGCGCAAGGACTCCATGGACTACCGTTTCCGTCCCGCTCCCGCGAGCGACATGGAAAACTACGAGTTCTTGGCCGATACCAAGGGCAAGGAGACGACGCTCGTCCCCATGGGCCCGTTGCACATTACTTCCGACGAGCCCGGCCACTTCCGCCTGTTCGTTGAGGGCGAGACGATCGTCGACGCCGACTATCGTCTGTTCTACGTGCACCGCGGCATGGAGAAGGTCGCCGAGACGCGCCTGAACTATGACGCCGTGACGTTCCTCGCCGACCGCATCTGCGGCATCTGCGGCTGCGCCCACTCGGTGGCCTATGCCGAGGCCGTCGAGCGCGCCCAGGGCATCCATGTCCCGCCGCGCGCCCAGTACATCCGCGCTATCATGCTCGAGGTCGAGCGCCTGCACTCGCATCTGCTCAACATTGGCCTGGCGTCGCACTACACGGGCTTCGACTCCGGCTTCCAGCAGTTCTTCCGCGTCCGCGAGAAGTCCATGGACCTGGCCGAGAAGCTCTCTGGTCACCGCAAGACCTACGGTCTCAACGTGATCGGCGGCGTGCGTCGCGACATTTTGGCCGAGCAGAAGCTCTCCACGCTCACGACCATCCACCAGCTGCGCTCCGAGGTTCAGGAGCTCGTCGACGTCTTGCTCTCCACGCCCAACTTTATTGAGCGTACGAGCGGCATCGGCATCTTGGACCGCAAGATCGCACGCGACTTCTCGCCGGTCGGCCCGCTCATGCGTGGCTCGGGCTATGCCCGCGACGTGCGCTTTGACCATCCCTTCGACGGCTACGCCGATCCGGACGTTCAAAAGATGCACGCCGCTACGGCCGACACCTGCGATGCCTTCGGCCGTACCGCCGTTCGCATCCAGGAGGTCTATGATTCGATCGACATGATCGAGACCATGCTCGAGAACTGCCCGTCGGGCCCCATCCTCACCACGGATTGGGAGTACACCCCGCACAAGTACGCCATCGGCGCCACCGAGGCGCCGCGCGGCGAGGACGTGCACTGGGCCATGCTCGGCAACAACCAGAAGTGCTACCGCTGGCGCGCCAAGGCCGCCACGTACAGCAACTGGCCGGTCCTGCGCTACATGTTCCGCGGCAACACCGTGGGCGACGCGGCGCTGATCGTCGGTTCGCTCGACCCGTGCTACTCCTGCACCGATCGCGTGACGGTGACCGATGTCGCCGCCAAGCGCGACCACGTGCTCGACAAGGAGCAGTTCGAGAACGTCTGGCGCGACAAGTCGCCACTTGCGGGCGAGGGCACCATGGCCGCTCCGCTCGATGAGGAGGCGCTCTAATATGCTGAAGCTTTGGAAGGTTAACGCCAAGGCCGGCGACGCGACGGTCAAGTACCCGTTTGCGCCGTTCCCCACCAACAAGGACATGCGCGGCAAGCCCGAGCACAATGCCGAGCGCTGCATCGCCTGCGGTGCCTGCGGCGTGGCGTGCCCGGCCGATGCCATTCGCATGGACACCGACCTTGCGGCCGATACCATCACCTGGTCGATCGACTACGGTCGCTGCATCTTCTGCGGCCGCTGCGAGGAAGCCTGCCCCATGGAGGCCATCAAGCTCACCGAGGAGTTTGAGCTGGCCGTCATGAGCAAGGACGACCTCACCAGCAAGAGCGTCTACACGCTCGAGCACTGCTCGCGTTGCGGCAAGCCGTTTGCCCCGCACAAGGAAATCGACTACGCCAAGCGCCTGCTGCAAAAGGCCGGCGGCATGGAGGCCGAGCAGGCTGCCCGTACCGTCGGTATGTGCCAGGAATGCAAGCGCGAGCTCGACGCCCTGCGCGCCGCCTCGGCCGTAAAGACCGGCAACGCGCGCGGCATGGCTGCCAACGAGACGCTTGCGTCCGGTGAGCCCCAGGGCCCCGGCATGGAGTATCTGGGCGGCCACGGCGTGAACCCGGAGTATGTCGACCGCGAGCTCAACCCCGATGCGCCCGAGATTCCCGCCGGTCCTGCGCCGGTCGAGGGCATCATCATGGATTTTGATACGAAGGAGGAGTAACCATGGCCGAACCCACGCTTTTGCCCGAGCGGCTTCAGTACCGCCCGACCAAGATCGAGCTCGACGAGAGCATCGAGAAGGCCAAGGCGACCCTTCTTAAGAAGATCAAGCGCTCGGTGTACGTCTACCGTGTTGACTGCGGCGGCTGCAACGGCTGCGAGATCGAGATCTTCGGTTCCATCACGCCCGTCTTCGACGTCGAGCGCTTTGGCATCAAGGTCGTGCCCTCGCCCCGTCACGCCGACGTGCTGCTGTACACCGGTGCCGTGACGCGTGCCATGCGCATGCCGGCCCTGCGCGCCTTTGAGGCCGCACCCGATCCCAAGATCGTGGTGTCCTATGGCGCGTGCGGCTGCACCGGCGGCATCTTCTACGACAACTACTGCGTCTGGGGCGGCACGGACAAGATTCTGCCGGTCGATGTCTATATCCCCGGCTGCCCGCCCAGCCCCGCGCAGACCATCTACGGCTTTGCCATGGCGCTCGGTCTGCTGGACCAAAAGCTCCATGCCGAGACCACGGTGGAGGCCGCCGGCGAGCAGGCCGATATCCTGCACCCCGGCGTGCCGTACAAGCTGCGCGTTGCCATCGAGCGCGAGGCTCGCGCCATGAGCGGCTACCGTTACGGCCGCGACCTGGCCAACGAGTTTATGGATACGCTCGAGGGTGCGCCCAAGGGCGATATCCGCGGTGCCATGGCGCTGCTCATCGACAAGCAGGACGATCCTCGCCGTGTTGAGGTCTACTCGGCGCTGCAGGATCTGGTGCTGGCCGGAGGTCGCTAGATGGAGCTCACGGACCGCTCTGGTTACTTTGCGGGCCCCGGCATGCTCGGCGGCTCTTTTGGCGATGCCTCGCGCGCAAGCGACGAGGCCGCCGAGGGCGTCGCCGACCCCTGTCTGGGCCATGCGCCTGATCAGGTGGTCTTCTACGAGCTCACGCGTAAGTTTGTGGAGACCGAGGAAGACGTTCCCCAGGAGGCCTGCGACGTGCTGTACTACACGCTCGCCGTGGGCCACCACACCGGCGTGCTCGACTGCTTTGAGCCGCGCCTGTCGGTGCCGGTGGATGTCTTCTATTCACTCGTCGACGCGCTGCCGGAGGGGGAGGCCAAAACCAAGTTTGTGGCCATCCGTTCCTTTGGCGAGTGCCAGCTCGACAAGGCGGCGGTGCCGTCGCTGCTCGAGGCCTGCGACACGCTGCTCGACGCGCGCGGTTTACGCGGGTCGGCCAAGGCCGGCATCTCGGAGTTCGATGACGACTTTGGCCTGCATGCCCAGCAGGTCGCGTTTCTGATGAAGTTTCGCGATCTGGTTGAGCGCGTGCGCGATGTGTCGGGCGTGTATCTGACGGGAAGGTTGCAGTAATGGGTCGCGTTGTGGATGGACGTGTGAACGGCGCCCCGTTTGCGGGTATCGTGCTCACGGCGGGAAGCGTGCTGCGCGCCGACGATGCCGCCGGCCCCGTGCTCTCCAAAAAGATGGAGGACGCGCCCATCGCCGGTTGGTACACCATCGACGGAGGCCAAACGCCCGAGGATGACATCATCGAGGTCAAGCGCGAGCGTCCGCCGCGTTTGGTTTTGGTCGATGCCGCCGACATGGCGCTGCCCGTCGGCGCCATCCGCTTGCTCGACAAATGTGATGTGGCCCGTAAGTCGATGTTCACCACGCATTCGCTCCCTTTGTCGATTCTGATCGAAGAGATTGAGCAATCGTGCGAAGATATCGTCTTCATTGGGATTCAGCCGGGCGATACGGAGTTCTATAACCCCATGTCCCCGGAGGTCTTTGAGGCCATCGACGCCGTGTACGACGCCGTGGCCGCCAACGACTTTTCCCACTTTGTCCGCTTGGGGCAAGAGCAATAGGAGCGCTTGTCCCTGCTGATTAGGAAAGAAGTGATTGACATGGCAGATTCCAAGGTGGAGTACCCCGCTCCCGATTGCCTGGCGCCCGCCGCGATCGAGGCCAAGACCGAGGCCGCCGGCGTGACCAAGGCCAACCTGCCGGTCGCAAAGGCCTTTCTGTTGGCAATGTTCGCCGGTGCGTTTATTGCCTTCGGTGGCCTGTTCTTTACCGTGTTCTTGAGCGATAGCACGCTGGGCTGGGGCGCCCAGCGCGTCGTGGGCGGCCTGTGCTTTTGCCTGGGCCTGGTGCTCGTGCTGGTGTGCGGCGCTGAGCTGTTTACCGGTAATTCGCTTATGGTCTGCGCGCTCAAGAGCAAAAAGATCACCCTGGTCCAGATGCTCAAGGCTTGGGTCGTCGTATGGGTCGATAACTTTGTCGGTGCCCTGTTCATCGTCTTTTTGGTGTACATGGCCGGCATTTACAAGCTCAACGGCGAGGCGGTCGCCAATTCCATGGTGAGCGTCGCCGCCGGCAAGGTGACGATCGACTGGGTGACGATCTTCTTCCGCGGCATCCTGTGCAACATCTTTGTGTGCCTGGCCGTGTGGATCGGTACCGCCGGCAAGACCGTGGTCGATAAGGTTGTGGGCATTCTGCTGCCCATCGCCGCCTTTGTGGCCTGCGGTTTTGAGCACTGCGTTGCCAACATGTACTTTTTGCCCATGGGTGCCGTGATGCATGCGTGCGGCTATGGTGCCGACGTCGCCGGCGCCGATGCGCTCAACGCCGCGGGCATTGCGTTTAACCTGTCCGCCGCCACGTTGGGCAACATCGTGGGCGGCGCGCTTCTGGTCGCGCTCGGCTACTGGTTTATCTACGCCAAGAAGTCCGAGGCGTAAGGTACCGTCTGTTTGACGTTGGGCCTCCCGCGGGGCGTTGCCGTGCGGGAGGCTTTTTGGGTCTGGGGCCCGTTGCCGGGCTTTTGGCCTGTTGTGTTTGGCTGATGAAAGGGGTAATCGAGATGGCATCTGCTGTGAAGCGTGACGGTCGCGCCGTGGTGACCACATGCGGGGGATGCTATGCCGATTGCGCCTTTGCGGCACGCGTTGAGGACGGTCGCGTGGTTGCTGAGTTGCCGGTGCCTGGGCATCCGTGCGCGGCGCGTGCCCTGTGCGCCCGCGGACGGCATCGCCTGGCAATGCCGTTTGACGAGCGCGATCGCATTGTGCATCCCATGCGCCGACGAACTGATGGCTCGGGGTTCGATGTGATTTCGTGGGACGCGGCGTTCGCGCTGATTGCAGCGCGCCTTGGGGGGATTGTCGACGGGCATGGTCCGCGTGCGCTGGGCATGACGCTCGGCGTGCCCTCGTTCGACCGCTACTGGGCCTATCGCTTTATGCATGCGCTGGGTTCGCCCAACGCGTACGGTGCCGACGGCGCCTGCGAGGTGAGCCGCCTGACCGGCTGGGAGCACAGCCTGGGCTACAGCCCCGCCTCCGACCTGGCGCACACCGATTGCATCATGTACCTGGGGCGTTCCATTGTCGATTCGTCGACGATGGGGGCCGTTGACGCGCTCAACGATGCACGCCGGCGCGGGGCGAAGATTATCGTGGTTGACCCCCGGCGCAGTGGCTCGGCCGCGCTTGCCGATCGCTGGCTGCGCGTGCGTCCCGGATGCGATCTGGCGCTGCTGCTGGGTATCGCACATGTGCTGATAGCCGATGGCTTGTACGACCGCGAGTTTGTTGCCCGCTATACCACGGGGTTTGATGAGCTGGCGCAGGCGGCGAGCGCTTGGACGCCCGAGTGGGCCGAGTCGATGTGCGACGTGCCAGCGGACGATATTCGTGCGACTGCGCGTGATTTGGCTGCCGCGGCGCCTGCTGCGGTGGTGGACGCTGGCTTTCATGGTGGCATCGGTATCGCGTATGCCAATAGCACCCAGACCGCGCGCGCTATCTGCTTGGTCGATGTGCTGCTGGGCTGCATCGGACACGCGGGCGGCGCGCTCAATCCACCTACACCGCTTGTGCTGGGCGACCTCGATCCCGCACGCTTTGCGACGCCGCCGGTACCGTGCGGGCCCAAGCTGGGGTCCGAGCGTTATCCACTGGTCGATCCGGTGCGCGGCCTGTGCACGACCATCGGTCAATCGATTCTTGCCGGCGATTTGCGTGGGCTCATCGTCTATGCCAGTAACCCCGGTGCGGGCTATGGCAATGCGCAGGCTTGGTTGGGCATCTTGCAGCAGCTCGACTAGCTCGTGACAATTGATATTCGCTGGTCCGAGACGGCGCGCGCTTCAGACTTCGTGCTGCCCGATGTGACATATCTGGAGGCCGACCGCGGCGTGGGTACGGTCGTGGGCCGCAACGACGCGCGCGTGTTCTACCGCAACGCCGTGCTGCCTGTGCAGCATGACGACACGCGTCCCGGTCGGGAGATTTTTACCGGTCTGGCGCAGGCGTGTGGTGTGGGCGAGTACTTCGACTTTACGTCTGACGATCTGGCG
>CAJMPM010000044.1 GCA_905215225.1 uncultured bacterium | reverse complement strand
AAAACGAAACCCCGATACCCCCAACAAGACTGAGGGAGGAAGAAAACCTTTACGTCCTCCCCGACGGGCGTTACCTCCCCTGCGGGGTCTACCGGAGCGAAGATGGCGGCTCACTCATTTATGAGCCATCCGGGCCCAGCTTCTTCGGGGAGACGTTTGCTCAATTCAAAGAGTGCTAGAGGTTTGATTGCCCGTTAGATCGACACTGTTCCGAACCATGGGATGGGCAGGATGTCTCCCACCGCGGCCTGTGAGGTAAAATCTTGACTGCCGCGGAATCCGCCTGCGGGCAACGCTCCGATCTCCGATTGGGGTGAAGCCTATGAACTTGTTTCTTGAAATCCTGCGCCTCTCGATGTACGTGACCGGCATTGCCCGGAACCTCTACGCGATCTGGCGGGAATATAAGCAGTAACGGATAGCGAAGGGAGTCATAGAAAAGGACCGGTTGCAGCCGGCCCTAGACGATAATACCTGCGTTGCCCGCGTCTCCGAAGTTTAAGCGCTGAGGGGCGGGTTCCGCGGCACAACCTGATTCTACCCAGTGGAAAGGCTCTTTTACAGCTGTTCCACCGATTATTTACATCTGGCACCCTCAAACAATCAGACGACAGTCCGCACTCCTGCGAGCTGCCCCGTTCCTCTAGCTATCGCATCGCAGCGCCAACCGGCAGCGCTTCCCTACATCCCAAAGATCGCTGCAAGCAGCCGCTTGCGTTAGGGCTACTCCTCTCGGAAGGACCCCTCGCCGCCGCTGCCACCTGACGCGGCTGCTCGCCACCTCCACGACGCACAATCTGGTACAGGAACGGCGACTTGACGTATTTGACCTCGATGGGCGTGGCGTGCACGGTGCTTTCTCCGGACAGATGTAGGCTCGGGTTGAGCGGCGCCACAACGTGCGTTTCGCGCTTGTCGCTAAACACCACCGCGGCCGCGCGACCCGTCTGGCCGTTCACGGCGATGCGCACCTGCTCGCCAGCGTGGCTGTCCGTCGCCGGGCGATCGATAAAGTAGACCGGTACCATCACCAGGCCGTCCTTGTGCTTGCGGGCCTTGCGCGCCCAGGTGCGGATGCTCTTTTTATTGAGCCCCAGTACCGCCTCGGCATCGTTGCCGGCAATGTCGAGCGCCAGCTTATCAATGACCACCTGGTCCTTGGTAGAAGCATCGACGGAGACAACGCGGAAGTCACCTTCCTGCATGGCCGGGTCAAACGGCCCAACCTTGGCAAAGTCCCACGGCTCCAAAATGCCCATAAGACGAACGTCCAGGTAGTTTGCCCGCGGATATGCCCAGTCGAGCACCTCGTAGTACACCAAGGTCTCCTTGCTCAGCCCCTTGCCCGGGAAGCTCGCCATCATGCGCAGGTCCGCCAGCGCCATGGGGAAATAGAAGAGCATCATGTCGTTTTGGATTGCGTCTTCCACGTCGTGCCCGGCAAAGGCTTCCGCATACTGGCGCACCAGCTGCAGCGCGTTGGCACGTGCCTGCTGCGGCGAGATTTCGCAAGGAATACCCTGCTCCGGCACATACTCCGCACCAACGCCCATGGTCAGGCGCTTGCTAAACGTCCCCGGCTTGAGCAGGTCCGCAATGCCAATCTTATTGCCGCAGGACGGGCACTCAAACACACGCTGCGTTGACTCGCCCTCAAAGGACGCTCCGCAGAAGGGGCAAGGAATGCTCACATGCGTGGCCTCTTGGAACTCCTGCGCCGTGCCGCGGTCCTCCCACAGTAGATGCTCCAGAACCGACTGGTTGCGCCAGTACGCATTAAAGAAATACCAGTCGGGGTCAACCGGGCGCTCGAGCTGCGACACGTGAGTGAGCTTAAGCAGCCCGTCAACCACCGTCAGCGGCGTATGGCGAATGCCCAGGGCGCTCTTGGGCTCCCCCGCATCGGCCTGCCACGGGATGACCGTGCCGCAATAGGCGCACTCAAAGCTGCGTTTAGCCTGGTGTGAGTACATAGGGCCGCCGCAGTTTTGGCATTTAATGGCAAACATCTCGTCCATGGATACGTCCTCCTTTGCGCAGGGGCTGTCGACATTAAGTATGTCGGGCAGGCAGGCACATGCCCATACCCATGTGGCCCAAAATGGAGCACCCGGTCGGACAAGAAGGGCCGCTCGTTAGCTCCAGCAGACCATTACTGCATTTTCTGAGCATCGGCGCACGGTGCGCCCATGCGAGCTACACTATCCCCTTAAACATGATTGTGAGGACGACCGCTATGCTATTTGTAAATCGGCTGGTACATACGCTTGTTCCCGGCAGCGAGAGCGAGCCGGTCGATGCATCTTGCCGCACCAACGCGGGCTTTTCCGCAAGCCTCGTCTGCATTGGCCTCAACATCACCCTGTGCCTGGCCAAGGGCATCGCGGGTCTGCTCGCCGGCTCCGTCTCCCTCATCGCCGACGCTTTCAACAACCTCTCCGATGCCTCGAGCAACATCGTGAGTCTGCTCGGGTTCCGCCTTGCCAGCCGCCCGGCAGACGAGGGCCACCCTTACGGCCACGGCCGCTACGAGTACCTAGCCGGCCTGTTCGTCGCCGTCCTGGTTTGCGCCGTCGGCATCAACCTGATCCTCGAGTCGGTCACCAAAATCATCAAGCCCTCGCCCACCGTGTATTCGGCGCTCTCCATGGCCGCCCTTGTTCTGTCCATGCTCGTCAAATTCTGGATGGCCGCGTTCAACCGCGCACTGGGTAACCGCATCGATTCCGAGACGCTCATCGCCACAGCGCAGGATTCCAAAAATGACGTCATCACCTCGGGCTCGGTCTTGGCGGCGGCGCTTATTTCGCAAGCGACCGGCTTTGATCTCGACGGCTGGGCAGGCCTGGGCGTGGGCATCTTCATCTGCATCAGCGGCCTGGGCCTGGTGCGCGACGCCATCAGCCCGTTGCTGGGGCAAGCGCCCGACCCCAAGCTCGTCCAGGCAATCCGCGACAAGATCATGTCCTATCCGCAGGTCCTGGGCACACACGACCTCATGGTGCACGACTACGGCCCCGGCCGTCAGTTTGCCAGCGCACACGTGGAAATGCCCGGCGAGGGCGATGCCTTTGAGCACCACGAGATCCTGGACACCATCGAACACGATATCAAACGCCAGATGGGCATCGCCATCACGTTGCACTGCGACCCCATTGCAACAACCGGCGACGACCTGCGCGGCTGGGTCAAGCGCGGCATCATGCAAATCGACCCCGCGCTCTCCATCCACGACCTGCACGAGCACGATGGCTTTGTGTCATTTGACCTTGTGCGTCCCGACGGCTTTGACATATCCGACGAGGAGCTGCTGGGGCTCGTCACGCGCATCGTGCACGAGCGCAGGCCCGATGCATCATGCGTCGTCACGTTTGACTCCGGCTTTAGCTCGCCCGAGCGTCCGGCAGAGCAGCTGTAATCGACAGCAAAACGGGACGCAGGACCGCCGACCAGCGCGCCTATGCGCCCGGTCACGCGATCCTGCGTCCCGTTTTTGTTTGCACCGCTAAGGCTCTAGCCGCTCGGCCGCTAGTTTCCCTGTGCGCCCGAAATGCCGTTTTGTAGGGCGTTCCAGGCATCCGTCGCCATGTCTCCCAAGTTCTGCGCGGTATCGCCCAGGTTTTGTGCCGTATCGCCCAGCTCTTGCGCCTTGTCTCCCAATTCCTGCGCCTTATTGCTCAGGTCCTCCAGCGTGTTGGAGCTCGAGCTGTCCGTGGTGCCTTGATCGCCGGACGCATTGCCCGACGAGCCGTCCTTGTGCGTAAGCTGAATTTCGAGGTTACCGTTGTCGTTATAGTAGGCAGAAGTAACAACCCAGTTGGCATCGACAACAGGCGTCGAGCCGTCGTCAGTCAGAATCACAGCATTCGAAAGATCGGCCCCGCGCGACTTGAGGAGCTTCTTGGCGTTGGACCAGTACTGCCCCGGGATATCGCTCAGATCGACAGTGCTAGACGAGGCGGACTCGGTTTGCTCGGCAGTGGTATCAGCCGTTGAACTCCCTCGCCTGTTGAGCATGCCCGACACGATGGCAAACACAACCGACAGCGCAAAGAAGATCGCCAGCACGATGAGGATCTTCTTAATCACGCTCGACGAACGCGACGGCGTCGCTTCCTCGTCCTCGCCAAATTGCGGAATCGACTTGGGGTACTCGCGATACGGCTCGCGCGACTCGTAGCGAGGCTGCGCCGTGCGAGGCATATACGTCGTCTGCTGAGGCTGCGGAATGGGATTTTGCGGCAGGTCATCATAGGAATTCGGCGTCGAGGCAGCATAAGAATCCTGCGGCGCGTAATCAAACGGGTCCGGAGCTGCGTTGCCATAGGGGCCTTGCGAAGATGCAGAGTAAGAATCCTGCGCCGAGTCGCCATAGCCCATAACTCGTGTGGGCTCGGCAGAAGGCTGCGTCGCGGCGGGGTCGGTATAACCGGGGTTGGGAACAACGCGGGTCGCATCGGCGCTATCGTCAGCCTGCGCGGAACCATATCCGCCCATCACGGTCGTCTTGTCCTGGTCCATGCAACGTTTCCTTTCCGTCGCCTGTAAGCATCAAGTTATCCATGCATTCTACCCGCGCAAAAGCCTATGATGGGCAAAGGCCGTCGGTATCTACAAGACATGCGCGTGCCTAAGGATCAAAAAGCCCCGCCAGGCCATGGGGGCGCGGCGGGGCGGGCAAGCGGCTATGAGCGGCAGGCTTAGAACAGGCCGGTGATGTTGCCGTCGTTGTCGACGTCGATGTTCTCGGCCGCGGGCACCTTGGGCAGGCCCGGCATGGTCAGAACGCTGCCGGTCAACGCGACCACAAAGTGGGCGCCGGCGGAAACCTTGAGCTCGCGCACGGTGATGCGGAAGCCCTCGGGAGCGCCCAGAGCCTTGGCGTTATCGCTAAAGCTGTACTGCGTCTTGGCGACGCACACCGGCAGGTTACCAAAGCCGTTCTCGCGCAGCTCGGCAAGCTGACGCTTGGCAGCCGGCGTAAAGTCGACGCCGTCGGCGCGGTAGATCTTGGTTGCAACGGCCTCGAGGGCATCGGCAACATCGGCGCCGTCCTCGTAGGCAAACTTGAGCTCGCTCGGCTGCTCAATCAGGCGCATGACCTCATCGGCCAGCTCGAGCGCGCCCTCGCCGCCCTTGGCCCAGACCTCGGAAAGCTTAACATTGACGCCGAGCTTCTGGCACTCGGACTCGATGAGCGCAAGCTCGGCCTCGGTGTCCGTCGGGAAGCGGTTGATGGCGACCACGCAGGGCAGACCGTAGACATTCTGAATGTTGTCGACGTGGCGCAGCAGGTTGGGCATGCCGGCCTTGAGGGCCTCGAGGTTCTCGTCGTTAAGGTCGGCCTTGGCAACGCCGCCGTTATACTTAAGCGCGCGGGCGGTGGCGACAATCACGACGGCGCTGGGGCGAACGCCCGTCATGCGGCACTTAATGTCGAGGAACTTTTCGGCGCCCAGATCGGCGCCGAAGCCGGCCTCGGTAATGGCGACATCGCCAACGCGCATGGCCATGCGCGTGGCCATGATGGAGTTGCAGCCGTGGGCGATATTGGCGAAGGGACCGCCGTGGACAAACGCGGGCGTACCCTCGAGCGTCTGCACCAGGTTGGGCTTGAGCGCATCCTTAAGCAGCGCAGCCATGGCGCCCTGAGCCTTGAGGTCGCGGGCGCGGACGGGCTCGCCGGCAAAGCTGTAGCCGACGACGATCTCGCCCAGGCGCTCCTTGAGGTCGTTGATGCTCGTGGACAGGCACAGGATTGCCATGACCTCGGAGGCGACAGTGATGTCGAAGCCGTCCTCGCGCGGCACGCCCTGAGCCTTGCCGCCAATGCCGTCGATAACGTGGCGCAGCTGGCGGTCGTTCATGTCGACAACGCGCTTCCAGGTGATGCGCTTAACGTCGATACCGAGCTGGTTGCCCTGCTGAATATGGTTGTCGAGCATGGCAGCCAGCAGGTTATTAGCGGCGCCGATAGCGTGGAAGTCGCCGGTAAAGTGCAGGTTGATATCCTCCATGGGGATGACCTGAGCCCAACCGCCGCCGGCAGCACCGCCCTTAACGCCAAAGACGGGGCCGAGCGAAGGCTCGCGCAGGGCCACGGCACTCTTGACGCCGCGACGACGCAGGCCATCGGCCAGACCGATGGTCGTGGTGGTCTTGCCCTCGCCCGCAGGCGTTGGGTTGATAGCGGTCACGAGGACGCGCTTGGCCTGGTGATCGGTCGGCTCGTTGAGCAGTTAATAGGCGACCTTAGCCTAGTCGAAGCCGTACGGAATAAGGTGCTTAACGTCGACGCCGGCGTTCTTAGCCACCTCGGTAATGGGCAGCGGCGTGACGGAACGTGCGATTTCGATGTCAGTAGGCATGGGCGGTCCTTTCGTTACCGGATGAGAAAAAGACCAATTCAGCATAGCACGGGCGCGCAATAGTAAAACACCCGTAACCGATGAATGGCGATATGTTTACCCGATGCCCAGCGATAGCCCAACAGCCCGCCAAAACAAAGCGCCCTAAACGGTAGGTTCAATCCCCAGGTGCTCAAAGGTGCGAAGGGTTGCCTGACGGCCCTGCGGCGTACGAATCATCAACCCGCACTGCAGCAAATAGGGCTCATAGACATCCTCGAGCGTGCCCGGGTCCTCGCCCACCGCGCTGGCAAGGGTCGTAAGTCCCACGGCACGGCCGGAGAACGTCTTGGCAAGCGTCTCCAAGATACGAATGTCCATCCAGTCCAGACCAAGCTCATCAATCTCGAAGAACTCGAGCGCCTGGCGACAGATATCGAGCTCGATGGGGCCGTTGCCGCGCACCTGCGCATAGTCGCGCACGCGCTTGAGCAGACGGTTGGCCAAGCGCGGCGTGCCACGCGAGCGCGAACCGATCTCGAGCGCGCTCGGATGGTCGATCGTCACGCCCAGGATAGTCGCCGAGCGCGTCACAATCTGCGCGAGCTCCTCGACCGTGTAGTAATCCAGGCGATATGAAATGCCAAAGCGGTCGCGCAACGGGCCGGTCAACATGCCTGAGCGGGTCGTTGCCGCTACCAGCGTAAACTTGGGAATATCCAGGCGAATCGAGCGCGCCGCCGGACCCTTGCCAATCACGATATCGAGGGCAAAGTCCTCCATCGCGGGGTACAGGACCTCCTCGACCGAACGGTTGAGGCGGTGGATCTCGTCGATAAACAGCACATCACCCGGCTGCAAGTTAGTAAGGATGGCCGCCAGGTCGCCCGTGCGCGCGATGGCAGGGCCACTCGTGGTCTTGATCTGAGCGCCCAGCTCGTTGGCGATAACGGTGGCCAGCGTGGTCTTGCCCAGGCCCGGAGGACCCGAGAAGATCACGTGGTCGAGCGTCTCGCCACGGCTCTGCGCCGCTTCGATCAACACGCGCAGGCTCTGCTTGATGTGCTCCTGGCCACAGTAATCGTCCAGGCGCTGGGGGCGCAAAGTGCGGTCGACATCGAGGTCCTCGGCCGTCAGCTCCGAGCCCACCATGCGCTCGCCGTGCGCCATGGATGCCGCCGGCGAGTTGCCGGGCGTCGCCCACAGGTCCTGAGAGTCATCGGCTTCCCACATCACGCATCCATTCCGAGTCGCTTAAGCGCCGCGCCGAGCAGATCCTCGACACGCATATTCTGCCCATCATACCCGCTCAGGGCAACATCGGTCTCCTGCGGGCTAAAGCCCATGGAAAGGAGCGCCGCACGGGCATCATCGATGGCCGAGGGAGCGGCAGCGGGCACGGGCATCGCAACCTGGCCGGGAATCACGTCGACCGGGACAAAGCCCTTGTCCTTGGCAAAGGTGCTCTTGAGTTCCAGGATCAGGCGCTGAGCTGTCTTTTTGCCCACACCGGGCACCTTGGCCATGCCCTTGTCGTCCTCGGCCATCACCAGCGAATACAATTGCCCCACGGTATAGGTAGAAAGCACGGCGAGCGCCAAGCGCGGGCCAACGCCCGAGACAGACACGAGCCGATCGAACATCGTGCGCTCGTCCTTGGAAGCAAAGCCAAAAAGTGTCATGGCGTCCTCGCGCACCTGCATACGGGTATAGAGGCGAACCTCGCCGCCGGGCGCAGGCAGCGTGGCGGCAGTACTGCCAGATATGCCAAGCTCAAAGCCCACGCCCGATACATCGACGACGGCCGAGCTCATCGTGGCCTCGACAAGCGTTCCATGGAGCTGGGAGATCATCAGTATCCGGTTCCTCTCTGTTGATAGAACTCGCCGCCGGTAAGCGCCCGGGTGCGGCTTAGGTTAACGTGACAGATGGCGCAGGCCAGGGCATCGGCGGCATGGTCTGGGTGCGGGTCGTGATCGAGCTGCGTGCGCGTGCGCACCATGTAGGCAACCTGCCGTTTATCTGCAGCGCCCGTGCCTACCACGGCCTGCTTGATCTGCATGGGCGTGTATTCGCCAATCTCGAGCGCGCACTCCGAAAGCGCCACGAGCGCGGCACCGCGGGCATGCGCCGTGGGGATGGCCGAGCGGACGTTAGCGCCAAAGTAGATGCTCTCGATAGCCGCGGTATCGGGACGGTAGCGTTCGACGACGCCCTTGAGGTCACGGGCGATATGCGACAGGCGCACCGCGAGCGGGCTGCCCGCGCTGGTCTCGATACAACCGTAGGCACGGCAGCGAACCTCGCCACGCCGCTCCTCGATAATCCCCCACCCCGTATGAGCCAACCCGGGGTCAATGCCCAAGATACCCAAGCCAACCTCCCCTCGCCACAAGCACAGCGCAAGACAGGGCCCGCGCATCATTCACGAACGTCTGTTCTAGAATAACACAACGGGGCCAAGATGCTTAGTTGAAGTATCGGGGTTGGAAGCGAATCCTATCCCATAGTTAGTTCTGCGAGAAAAAGGGGAACTGCCTCGGATCAACCGGCGGATGCGGCATCGGGCCACCCTGGGGCCCACCCTGCGGGCCACCCTGGCCGCCCATCATCTTATCGATGGCGTCCTGAACCTCGCCCTCGAACTTTTTCATTCCCTCGTGTAAACGACGCTGACCGTCCTCAGAGCGCAGCTCCTCCATTTGCTCGGGCGAAATACCCAGTAGCTCGCCCAGCACGCCCATCATCTCGTTTCGCACGCGCTCGCTCGTATCCTCGTCAGCAAAACGGCGCACCTCGGCGCGCGCCAGCGAATCGACCGTCATACGCTCCTTGCCGTTAAGCCCCAGGTCGGACCACGCGAGCATATACGGCCAGGCACGCTCGGCAAACGAACGGGCCGAGACGATCGGCGCCATCGGCAACATGCGGCGGGCAGCCTCACCCTGTCGAACGAGCATCAGCAGCAGCGAGCAGGCCTCAGGCTTGCCAGCGGCCTTCGGGATGTCGTCGAAAGATCGATTGCGGTCCACGTGCGCCTCGAGCGCGCCATCGACCTCACCCGGCTCAAGCCCGCCGAGCAGCTGTGCCGCGCGGTCGAGCATATCGACCGGACCGTCGAGCGGCGAGAGCGCCTGCGCCAGCACGCGCTCCATACAATCTTCCACCGCGTTGAGCGTCACGAGCTCTTGGGGCACCA
>CAJMPM010000043.1 GCA_905215225.1 uncultured bacterium | reverse complement strand
CAGCGCGTACGCCATGGCCGGTGCCGTACTCGCTGCCGGTGTGGCAGCCCTGCTGCTGGCGTGGGCCATGAAGCGCAGCGCTTAACCGTATGCCAGTCCCCAGCGGGTCCAGATCGAGCAATCCGGACCCGCTTTATGCCTACCGCTTCTCGGGCCAAGACAAAACGGGCTGCTCGAATCGTGTGGCAGGTCCATTTTCGACTATCCTCAGCTTGCCAGTTCGAAAATGGACCTGCCGCATGATTGAATCTTTATTTCAACTTTACACCTAGGTTTACAGCTGTCTTGTCAGCTGTAAACCTAGGTGTCATACTAAAGCCCCAAGATTCGCCAAAAGAGAGGGGCCTTGATGGCACAGAGCGCGAACATGGATGCGTCGGAGCTTGCACGCGATATCGCGGCCGGCCTAGCAGCGGCAACGACGGCAACGGAGCGTGCGGCGCTGGTGCCCGCAGAGCTCGTCGAGGCCATTCGGCAACTAAAAACCCAACGTGACGCGGTGATCCTGGCACACTACTATGTGGCGCCCGAGGTCCAAGCCGTTGCCGATTACGTCGGCGACAGCTTCTACCTGGCAAAGCTCGCCAAGAGCCTGCCGCAGCAGACCATCGTGTTGTGCGGCGTGGAGTTTATGGGCGAGAGCGCCAAGCTGCTCAACCCCACCAAGACCGTGCTGCTGCCCGAGCCGGGCGCGGACTGCCCCATGGCGCACATGGTCAAGCGCGAGACGGTCGATGCGGCGCGCGCCGAGTACGGCGACGACCTTGCCGTGGTCTGCTACGTCAACTCGACGGTCGAGATCAAGAGCTGGAGTGATGTGTGTGTCACTAGCTCCAACGCCGTCAAGATTGTGTCCGAGCTGCCGCAGCTACACGTCCTGTTCATCCCCGATCAAAACCTGGGCCGCTTCGTAGCCGAGCAGGTGCCGCAAAAGCACGTCATCCTCAACAACGGCTACTGCCCGCGCCATCACATCATCACCGTCGAGCAGATCGTCGACGCGACGGAGGCCCACCCCGACGCGCTCGTGCTGGCGCATCCTGAGTGCAAGGCCGACGTCCTTGCCGAGGCCGACTACATCGGCTCCACCGCCGGCATCATCAAGTACGCCGAGGAGTCGGACGCGAGCGAGTTCATCATCGTGACGGTCCGCGGCGTGCTCTACGAGCTCGAGCGCCGCTGCGAGGGCACCGGCAAAAAGTTCTATTTCCCCGCGGTGCAGCCCACCTGCGTCAACATGGATCTCATCACGCTCGAAAAGCTCGTGCGCTGCCTGGAGACGGGCGAGGGCGAGGTGCAGATCGGCGTGTCGGACGAGGCTGCCGACCAAGCCAAACTCACGCTCGACCGCATGCTCGAGTACGCGGCGCGCTAGAACGATGTGATATGAGGGACAGTCCCTTATGCCACATTACAAGGGAGAGGATTCCTGTGGAAACCAAACAATACTCAGACATGGAGTGCGACGTTGTCATTGCCGGCTGCGGCGTGGCGGGCCTATACGCGGCCCTCAATCTGCCGACGAGCACGCGCGTGATCATGCTCTCCAAGGGCGCCGTCGATGAGTGTGATTCGATGCTCGCGCAGGGCGGCATTTGTGTGCTGCCCGAAGGCTCGGACTACGATGCCTTCTTTGAGGACACCATGCACGCCGGCCATTACGAGAACCGCCGCGAGAGCGTCGACATCATGATTCGCTCGAGCCGTTCGGTCATCAACGACCTGCTGGCCATGGGCGTGGACTTTGAGCGTAAGGCCGACGGCAGCCTCGACTTTACCCGCGAGGGCGCGCACAGCCGCCCGCGCATTGCCTTCCATGCCGATATTACGGGCAAGGAGATTACGACCAAGCTGCTCCAGGCTGTCCGCAAGCTGGACAACGTGCAGATTCTCGAGCACGTTGCCATGACCGACATCCTGACGGGCGAGCGTGACGGCGCCACGGTGTGCACCGGCGCCGTCGCCGTTCCCGTGGACGAGGACAACTCGGTTCGTCCCGCCGACGAGCTGGCAAACGCCGCCGAGGGCGTGCATGCCGGCGAGCCGTTTAAGATCCATGCCCGCCACACGTTGTGGGCAACGGGCGGTATCGGTGGCGTGTACGACCACTCGACCAACTACCCGCAGCTCACCGGTGACGCCTGCTACATCGCGCAGGAGCACGGCATCACGATGGAGCACCTGGACTACGTGCAGATCCACCCCACGGGCCTGTTCTCGCCGCAGCCGGGTCGCACATTCCTGATCAGCGAGAGCTGCCGCGGCGAGGGCGCGATTCTGCTCAATGCCGCCGGCGAGCGTTTTACCGACGAGTTGCAGCCGCGCGACGTTGTCGCCGCCGCCATCCGCGAGCAGATGAAGCAGGACGGCACCGAGCACGAGTGGCTGAGCTTTGCCCCCGTCGAGCGCGATGTGGTGACCGGGCACTTTGCCAACATTCGCGCGCGCTGCCTGGAGGACGGCCGCGACATCCTGGACGAGCCCATTCCCGTCACGCCCACGCAGCACTACTTTATGGGCGGCGTGTGGGTCGACAAGGACGGCCGCACCTCGATGCCCGAGCTCTACGCCGCGGGCGAGACGGCCTGCAACGGCGTTCACGGCAAGAACCGCCTTGCATCAAACAGCCTGCTCGACGCGCTGGTCTGGGGTCGTCGCGCCGCGAGGTATATGCGTACCGGCGAGTCACTGGCCGTGGAGCAGGCGGGCGATCCCGCGCTCGATGGCCGTCATCGCGCCCTGAGCGCCGACATCCTGGCAATCGATGATTTGGCCCGTGCCGCCGGCACGCAGGCCGTGGAGGAGTAGACCATGAATCCCATTACCATGAAGCTCGTCGTCGATGATCTGATTCTGCAGGCTCTGCGCGAGGACATCACGTTTGAGGACGTGAGCACGGCGAGCGTGTGCCCCACGGCGCGTCCCGCCACGGTGGAGCTTATCGCCAAAGCCGATGGCATCATCGCCGGCCTGGATGTGTTCGCTCGCACCTTTGAGCTGCTGGATTCGCAGAGCTCGGTGCTGTTTGATGTCGTCGATGGCGATGAGGTGCACGCCGGCGACCACGTGGGCCAAGTGCGCGGCGACGCGCGCGTGCTGCTTTCGGGCGAGCGCGTGGCGCTCAACTATCTACAGCGTATGAGCGGTATCGCCACCTATACACACCAGATGGCCGCGGCGCTCGAGGGCACCAAGACCGTGCTCGTCGATACGCGCAAGACCACGCCGGGCATGCGCGTCTTCGAGAAAGCCGCGGTCGAGATCGGCGGCGGCAGCAATCACCGTTACAACCTGTCGACGGCCGTCATGCTCAAGGACAACCACATCGATGCCGCCGGTGGCGTGACGCGCGCGATCGAGATGGCGCGCGCCCATGCGTCGTTTACCACGACGGTCGAGATTGAGTGCGAGAACCTGGATATGGTGCGCGAGGCAGTTGAGGCCGGCGCCGATATCATCATGTTCGACAACATGACCCACGACGACATGGCTGCTGCGATTGAGCTTATCGCCGGTCGCGCCAAGACCGAGTGCTCGGGCAATGTGGATGCCAGCAATATCCGCGCCCTGGCCGATCTGGGCGTCGACTACATTAGCTCGGGGGCGTTGACGCACTCTGCGCCGATTCTCGACCTCTCGCTTAAGCACCTGCGTCTGCTGGACGGTAAATAATGAACGCCCGCGAGCGTCGCCGTGCCATCATGGGTGTGCTCGAGCGAGCCAAGGGGCCCGTATCGGGCAGCGCGCTTGCCCGCGAGGTGGGTGTGAGCCGCCTGGTCGTGGCGCAGGACATCGCGCTGCTGCGTGCCGATGGGCACGATATCGTGGCGACCAATCGCGGCTACGTGCTGCAGGAGGCCCCCAGCAGCCCCGCCGTGCCCACGCGCCTGGTCAAGGTGCACCATGGCGTGGAGCAGGCAGGTGACGAGCTCACGAGCATCGTCGACGCGGGTGGTGCCGTGCTCAATGTAATCGTCAACCATCGCGTGTATGGCAAGATCACAGCCGATCTGGACATTCGCAACCGTCGCGATATCGAGCGCTATCTTGAGGGTATTGCCAGCGGCAAGAGCTTCCCGCTGCTGACGGTGACGAGCGGCTATCACTTCCATCGCATCGCGGCAGAGGATGAGCAGACCCTCGACGAGATCGAGACCATACTCAAGGAGAAAGGCTACCTAGCAGACCTGATGCCCTACGAAGACGATTTGTCCTAGTCGACGCCGCATCTATAAGTTGCGGTGAAATAGTTCCTAAAATCGGCATCCAAGCCATAAAACAGGAACTATTCCACCGCAACTGCCAAGGGTCCCGCTCCAAATTAGCTGCCCACACATGCAAAAGGAGACCTCCGCGGCGATGCGGAGGCCTCCTTTTTTGTGCACGGTGTACTTTTGAGTGTGCAAGTGGGGAGTTGTTACTCCTCGACGATCTCGGTGATCGCGCCAGCGGGGCAAGCGTCCTGGCAAGCGCCACAGGCGACGCAGGAGTCCTCGTCAGCGACGGTAGCGACGTCCTGGAGCTCCAGAACGCCAGCGGGGCAGGAGTCGACGCAAACGCCACAAGCGATGCACTCGTCGGCATCAATTACGGGATGAGCCATGGTAGTTTCCTCTCTGTTGACCGACGCTACAGACGATGCGCGCCGGTTTGATTCGGGCAAAAACATACCACGGGAGCGACCGTTTGCAATACCCTCTGGCCGGCATCTTCATACCGTTCGCCGAGTATGCCAAGGTTTACTAAAAAACGCGCAGGTGGGGCCGTTGAGCTGCGCAAATGTTAGCTAAAGGTGACTCGTAATATTGAGCGATTGAGCGTGCTTGCGGAAACCGCATCCCGTAATCCACGTCCAAAACGGGACACAGTTTCAGGCTCACACCTCAGTCAACTCTACATAGATCTCAATAGATTTGCCGAGAACTCAATCAGCGCATTTACCTGCGCATTTGCGAACCTAAACTCCCAGAGATAAGAAATCTTATATGAATTGACTTAGATTTTGTATATTCCGGCCCATAAGGGGATACACTACATCCTGAAAGACAAGCCGAAACACCGCTCGGCAGACCGCCGAGTCGGTGCAAACGCACAAGAGAGAGGGAATTTCTAATGGGCAAGATTCTTGGTATCGACCTTGGTACTACCAACTCCGCTATGGCCGTCCTCGAGGGCGGTTCTCCGACCATTATCGTGAACGCCGAGGGCGACCGCACCACCCCGTCCGTCGTGGGCTTCCGTGCCGACGGCGACCGCGTCGTGGGTAAGGCCGCTAAGAACCAGGCTGTCACCAACCCCAAGAACACCGTGTTCTCCATCAAGCGCTTCATGGGCCGCAAGTACTCCGAGTGCACCTCCGAGATCAAGACCGTGCCGTATGAGGTCAAGGAGGGCCAGGGTGGCCGCGCCGTCGTCGACATCGAGGGCAAGGACTACACCGCCGAGCAGGTGAGCGCCATGACGCTCGCAAAGATGAAGGCCGACGCCGAGAAGTATCTGGGCGAGACCGTCACCGACGCCGTCATCACCGTCCCGGCCTACTTCAACGACGCCCAGCGTCAGGCCACCAAGGACGCCGGTAAGATCGCCGGCCTCAACGTCAAGCGTATCGTCAACGAGCCGACCGCTGCTGCTTTGGCCTATGGCCTGGACAAGCAGGGCACCGATCAGCGCATCCTGGTCTTCGACCTGGGCGGCGGCACCTTCGACGTCTCCATCCTCGACCTCGCCGACGGCGTGTTTGAGGTTCTGTCCACCTCGGGCGACAACCACCTGGGCGGCGACGACTGGGATCAGCGCGTCATCGACTGGATGGCCGATAAGTTCCAGCAGGAGAACGGTGTCGACCTGCGTCAGGACCCCATGGCCCTGCAGCGCCTGAAGGAGGCCGCCGAGAACGCCAAGAAGGAGCTCTCCGCCGCCCAGCAGACCACCATCAACCTGCCGTTCATTACCATGAACCAGTCCGGCCCGCTGCACCTCAACTACACGCTGACCCGCGCCGAGTTCGAGAAGATCACCCGTGACCTGCTCGAGCGCTGCAAGCAGCCTGTCACCAACGCCCTGCGCGACGCCAAGCTTAAGCTCTCCGATCTGACCGAGGTCATCCTCGTCGGCGGCTCCACCCGTATGCCCGCTGTCCAGGAGCTCGTCAAGACCATGACCGGCAAGCAGCCCAACATGTCCGTGAACCCCGACGAGGTCGTTGCCGACGGCGCTGCCGTCCAGGGCGGCGTGCTCACCGGCGACGTCGAGGGCATCCTGCTGCTCGACGTTACCCCGCTGTCGCTGGGCGTCGAGACCATGGGCGGCATCATGACCAAGATGATCGACCGCAACACCACGATCCCGACCTCCAAGACCGAGGTCTACTCCACCGCTGCCGACAACCAGACCAGCGTCGAGATCAACGTGCTCCAGGGCGAGCGCGAGCTTGCCCGCGACAACAAGTCGCTCGGTAAGTTCCAGCTGACCGGTATCCCGGCTGCCCGCCGCGGCGTGCCGCAGATCGAGGTCACCTTCGACATCGACGCCAACGGCATCGTCAAGGTCTCCGCTAAGGACAAGGGCACCGGCAAGGAGCAGCAGATTACCATTTCCGGCTCCACCGCTCTGTCCGACGACGAAGTCGATCGTATGGTCAAGGACGCCGAGGCTCATGCCGAGGAGGACAAGAAGCAGAAGGAAGAGGTCGAGGTCCGCAACCAGACTGACAGCCTGTGCTACTCCACCGAGCAGACCCTCAACGAGCTGGGCGACAAGGTTTCCGCCGATGTGAAGTCCAAGGCCGAGGCCGCTATCGCCGACGCCAAGAAGGCGCTCGAGGGCTCTGACGTCGAGGCCATCAAGGCCGCCGGCGAGTCCCTGCAGTCTGTGGCCTACGAGCTGGCCCAGGTTGTCTACGCCGACGCTCAGCAGCAGACCGACGGTGCCGCCGGTGCCCAGCCTGCCGACGATGACGTTGTCGACGCCGACTACGAGGTTGTGGACGACGAGGACAAGTAATCATGTCCGCCCGTAAAGCTCGCACGGAGGCGGCCGCCGCTGGCGCCGCCCCCGTTGACTCTGAGGAGAAGGACGTGAAGATTCCCGTAGAGGCCGCAGACGATACCGAGGCCAACGAGGCCGAGGCCGCCGAGGCTGCCGAGAACCAGGTAGAGGATTCCAACAAGGAGGCGACGATGACCGAGGACGAGATGGTGGAAGCCGCTATCCGCGCCGGTGAGGAAGCCGCCGACAACGACTTTAAACTCAAGTTCGAGCAGGCCCAAAAGGAGCTTGCCGATGTTCGCAACGAGCTCGATGCTGCGGCAGAGGCTCAGAAGGCCGCCGAGGACAAGGCAAAGGACGCCACCGAGCGCACCGCCCGCCTGCAGGCCGACTGGGAGAACTTCCGTCGCCGCACCGCCAGCGAGCGCATCGCCGAGCGCGAGCGTGCGACCGAGAAGCTCGTCACCGCGCTGTTGCCGGTGGTCGACGATATCGAGCGCGCGATCGACCATGCCCGCAGCCAAGAGCTTTCCGACGACTTTAAGCAGTTCGTCGACGGCGTCGATGCGGTTCATGCCAAGCTGCTCGACGTGTTTGCGCACGAGGGCGTTGAGCCCATCGACCCCAAGGGCGAGGCGTTCGATCCGCTCGAGCACCAGGCTGTGGGTCGCGTCGAGGACGCATCGCAGTACGACGAGACCGTCAACGACGTGTACCAGAAGGGCTACCGCATGGCGGATCGCATTCTGCGTTCCGCGATGGTGACGGTGACCTACGGTGGCGAGAAGCGCCCCGCACCGGAGTCCGAAGCGGCGCCCGAGGATGCTACGGCCGATACGGCCGAGAGCACCGAGGAGTAATTGAGAAGGGCCCCGGGGCAACACCCGGGGCCCTTTCTGACCAAGTGCCATATGACAGCATGAGCCGCCGTCCGCAGGGGCGGCGGATGTAACAGGAGAGGAGCTACGATGGCTGCAGGCAAAACCTTCTATGACATCCTGGGCGTATCCAAGAGCGCCTCCGACAAAGAGATCAAGAGCGCGTTTCGCAAGCTCGCGCAAAAATATCACCCCGATGCCGGCGGCGACGAGGCCAAGTTCAAGGAGATCAGCGAGGCCTACGAGACGCTTTCGGACGAGAAGAAGCGCAAAGAGTACGACCAGATGCTCATGTTCGGCGGCATGCCGGGCGCGGGCGGCGCGTATAGCGGTGGCTACGGCGCCGGTGCCGGCGCGAGCGGCTGGGGCGATATCTTCGACAGCATCTTTAGCGGCAACGGCGCCTGGGGCAGCGATTGGGGCTCGGGCTTTGCCGGGGCTGCGGGCGCTGCCGGTGCCGGCGCTGGCCGCAGCCGCGCTCGCAAGGGCGGCGACCTGTCGCTGACCGTTGATGTGACGGCCGAGGACGCGTTCCGCGGCGTGACGCACAAGGTCACCTACCGCATTCCCTCGACGGGCGAGCAGCAGACCATCACGGTCTCGGTGCCTGCGGGTGCGGTCGACGGCGGCAAATTGCGTTACAAGCGCCGTGGCGAGTACGGCGTTGCCGGAGGCGAGCGCGGCGACCTGGTCGTGACCACGCACGTGGAGGAGCACCCGCTGTTTAAGCGCAAAGGTGCCGACGTGACCATGGAGGTACCGGTCTCGGTCTACGAGGCGGCACTCGGCTGCACGGTGGACGTGCCGACGCCCGGCGGTGCGACGGTCCGTCTGAAGGTGCCCGCGGGTACCCAGACGGGCAAGAAGTTCCGCTTTAAGGAGATGGGCGCGCCCGATGTTAAGCACCGTGGCCGTACGGGCGCGCTGCTCGTCGAGATCAAGGTGCAGGTCCCCACGAACCTATCCGATGACGAGCGCGACGTCATGACTAAGCTGCGCGAGGCCGACACGCGCGATTATCGCGAGAAGGTCAACCGTTACAAGGCGACATACTAGGGCGGTCGTGGCGCACGCCCACGCCCGCGGGCTTATGATGGACGATAACGAGACGGAAAGGGGTCAGGTAGCATGGCCGAGGACAATAGGAACAAACCGCTGTACATGATCAGCGTGGCGGCCGAGCTGACCGGCATGCATCCGCAGACTCTGCGCGTCTACGAGTCCAAGGGCCTGGTGAACCCCCAGCGCTCGGGCGGTAACACGCGCCTGTATTCGCGTGCCGATATCGAGCGCCTGGAGCTCATCAACCAGCTGACCGACGAGGGTATCAACCTTGCCGGCGTGGTGCGTATCCTCGATATGAAGGAGCGTGCCGAGGAGCGCGAGCGCGAGAATGAAAAGCTCCGTGCTCGCGTGCGCCAGCTCGAGGACGAGCTGCACGAGTACAAGATGCAGAAGAAGATCACCGCCCTGGCCCCGCGCGACGGCTCAGTTAACCCCGAACAGGTCATGCGCAAGCTGCTGGGTGCGGGAACCGATTTGTAGTTACGCGGGATGCATTCGGGCAATCTGGCATTCAACTTCATGATCCCTTGGGGACGGAGGAAAACGGATCACTGAGGGGGTCGGTCTGACCCAGTGATCCGTTTTCCTCCGTCCCCAAGGGATCATTTTTGCCTGCTCACACCGGGCTCGTCCTTTGCTTTACCGAGATAAAGTGAACGTGCAGATTCGTAACCCACTCGCAACCGTTCTATGGCACGATATTGA
>CAJMPM010000042.1 GCA_905215225.1 uncultured bacterium | reverse complement strand
ATGGGCGCCACCGTCAGCGCGCTCACGGCGCAAAACGCAGGCGCGGGCAAGGGCGACCGCGTGCGTCAGGTACTCAAGGACGCCATGACCATCTCGGTAGTGTACGGCTGCCTGATCACGGTGCTGATGTGGCTGGTGGCGCCGGCGTTTATCGGCTTTTTTGCCAAGTACCCCGCAGTGGTCGCGGCCGGTACCGGCTATATGCACAGTTATATTTTCGATGCAATCTTTGCCGGCATCCACATTTGCTTTAGCGGCTTTTTCGCTGCATACGGCAAGAGCTACATCGGCTTTGCGCACAACGTGCTGGCCGTGGCGCTCATTCGCGTGCCGGGCGCGTGGCTGCTGTCGAACGCCTATTCCAACACGCTGTTTCCCATGGGCATCGCTTCGCCGTGCGGATCGATTTTGTCGGCAGTCATCTGTGTTGTCGCGTTTACCGTGCTCAACCGCCGCGGAGCTTTTGACAAGTTGGCAGCGTAACGGGGCAACGCGAACTCGCCCTTATCGACGACATCGTCAGCGACGACCCGGCGACCCAAGTGGCGCAAATCACGGTGCCGATTGCCCCGTCCAAATAAGAACCGCCCGGAAGGCATCGTGCTTCCGGGAGGTTCTTCAATTTAGTCATCGACGCGCTAAGCCTGGGGCACCTCACCGGTCGCAAGGATCTGCTCGAGTGCATCCTCATCCAGCACGGGCACGCCCAGCTGTTCAGCCTTGGTGAGCTTGGAGCCCGCTTTGGGGCCGGCGACGAGATAGCTCGTCTTCTTTGACACGCTGCCCGAAACCTTGGCGCCGAGCACTTTGAGCGCCGCGCCCGCCTCGTCGCGCGTGCGGTTGACGAGCGTGCCGGTGAGCACGAAGGTCAGACCCGCGAGCGGCTGTGCGTCGGCGAGCTCGCCCGCCACGCCAGCGTCGGCTGCGGCTTGCGCGTACGCGGCGCCCAAATCGACCTCGAGCGACAGGCCCGCCTGACGCAGGCGCTCCAGCACGGCAAGGTTTTCGGGCACGGCCAGGAACTGCTTGACGCTCGCCGCAATCTTGGGACCGATGCCCTCGCACTCGGCGATGTCCTCTTCGCTCGCCAAGATAAGCTTGTCGATCGACAGGAATCGCTCGGCGATGACCTCACCCACACTCTTGCCCACGTGGCGGATGCCCAGGGCAAACAGCACGCGACCGAGCGGCTGGCTCTTGGACTTGTTGAGCTCGGCGATGATTTTCTCGGCCGTCTTGAGGCCCACCGGAATGGGATCGCCCTTCTTGACGCCCTTTTTGCTGTTGGAGCTGGCATAGGTGCGGCCCGTGTCCAGGCCGGCGATGTCGTCGACCGTGAGCTGGTAGAAGTCTGCGACATCGTGGATCAGCCCGGCGGCGATCATCTTGTCGACGATCTCGTCGCCTAGGCCGTCGACGTCCATGCAGCCGCGGCTCACCCAGTGAAGCAGTCGCTCCTTGAGCTGCGCGGGGCAGTCGATGGAGACGCAGCGGTAGGCCACCTCGCCATCCTCGTGGACCACGGGGCTGCCGCACACGGGGCAGACCTCGGGCATCTGCCAGTCGACCGAATCGGCCGGGCGCTTGTCGAGCACCGGGCCCACGACCTCGGGGATTACGTCGCCTGCCTTGTGCACGATGATAGTGTCGCCCTCGCGCACGTTTTTTCGGCGGATCTCGTCGATGTTGTGCAGCGTGGCGCGCGCGATGGTGGAGCCGGCGACCGTCACCGGGTCGAACTCGGCGACCGGCGTGAGCACACCGGTGCGACCCACCTGGATGCGAATCTCGCGCAGGACGGTCTGCTTTTCCTCGGGCGGGAACTTAAAGGCAATGGCCCAGCGCGGCGCGCGGGCGGTAAAGCCCAGGTCGAGCTGCTGCTGGAAGCTATCGACCTTTACGACCACGCCGTCGATGTCGTAATCGAGGTCGCCGCGGTGCTCGAGGGCCTGGGCACAGAACTCGTGAACCTCGGTGGGCGTGGCACAGCGTGCCACGTTGGGGTTGACGCTAAAGCCGGCGCTACGCAGCCAGTCGAGGAACTCGCGCTGGCTGTGGACGTGCAGCGGGTCGGTATCGGCGATGGCGTAGATAAAGGTGGCCAGATCGCGGCGCGCCGTGACCTTGGGGTCTTTTTGGCGCAGGCTGCCGGCGGCGGCGTTGCGCGGGTTGGCGAAGGGGTCGCGCCCCTCGGCATCGGCCTCGTCATTCAGACGAACAAAGCTGCCCTTAGGCATGTAGACCTCGCCGCGCACCTCGATGGCGCGCTCGCGGTCGGCGCCCATGTGGGCGAGCGCTGCCTCGGACAGATGCATGGGCACATCCTTGATGGTGCGGACATTGAGCGACACATCCTCGCCCGTGGTGCCATCGCCGCGTGTGGCTGCGCGTACGAAGGTGCCGTTTTGGTAGGTAAGGGCCACGCCCAGGCCGTCGATCTTGAGCTCGCAGGTATAGGTGACGCTGCCAGCACCGAGCGCATCCTCGGCGCGCTGGAGCCATGCGTCGAGTTCGTCCAGATCCATGGCATCGTCCATGGAATACATGCGCGCCATATGCGTGACCGGCGTAAACTGCTCGCTCACGTAGCCGCCCACGCGCTGGGTATAGCTGTCGGGCGTCACCAGGTCGGGGTAGGTCGCCTCGATTTCCTGCAGCTCAACGAGCATTTTGTCAAAGGCGGCGTCCGTGATCTCGGGCGCATCGAGCATGTAGTAGCGATAGGCGTGGTAATCGAGCTCGTGGCGCAACTCGGCCGCACGCGCTGCCGCCTGGGCACGGGCGTCGACCGGTGCGGTGGCATCCGCGCTCGCGGGCGTTTCGGTATCGATGTCCACGCCGTCACCAAACAGGCTCGATTGCTCCATAGCGGCACTCCTTCGCTCGATTTCAAACGGATACTAGAGTACCACCGGTCACCATGGCGCCGAATAGCCCTTTCGAACCGCACCGAATCGGCAGTCGACGGACCGGGGTGGATCGCGCGATTAAACCATGCTCTCATCAACTCTAAATGATCCGTTTTCCTCCGTCCCCAACGAATCAATAAGAAAAGAGGGGCTGTCCCACACTTGGCGGGACAGCCCCTCTGGCTTCGGCATATGCGAAACGGCTCGCTAGTAGCCCTGGCCGTAGCCCTGGCCCTGCCCCTGCTGGCCCAGCAGCTCCTCCAGGTACTGGCGCAGCTGCTCGTCGGTAATACCGCCGTTGCCGGTGTCGGTCGAGCTGTCGTCCTGCTGCTGGTTCTGCAGCTCCTCGTCGGAGCCCAGCTCAACCGTGACCTTCTTCTCGTCCTTGCCGCGCATGAGCGTGATCTCGACTTTCTCGCCCACCTCGTGGCTGCGCAGCGCGATGATCAGGCCATCGGCGCTCGTAATCTCGTCGTCGCCCAGTTTGGTAATGACATCGCCCTCTTGGATGCCAGCCTTGGCGGCAGGACCGTCCTCGACGACACTTGCCACATACGCGCCGCTATCGGTGCTCAGCTTGTTAGTGCGGGCGTTAAGCGCGTTGACGCTCGAAAGCGTAGCGCCCATGTACGGATGCACCGGCGTCTTGCCGTCGATGATCTGGTCGGCAATGCTCTTGGCGTAGTTAACCGGAATGGCAAAGCCCACGCCCGAGCTGGAGCCCGAATAGCTCTCGATAAGCGAATTAATGCCCACCAGCTCACCATTGTCGTTGACGAGCGCGCCGCCGGAGTTGCCCGGGTTGATGGCGGCATCGGTCTGGATCATGTTGGCATAGATGGTGTTACCGTTGGTAGAGCTCATGGCCGTGGAGCGATACAGCGCAGACACAATGCCCGTGGAGACAGACTGCTCGTTGCCGAACGGCGAGCCGATCGCCATAACCCACTCGCCCACGTTGAGCTTGGAGGAATCACCAATCTCGATCGGCGTGAGCTTGGAGGCGTCAGCATCCTTGAGCTTGATGACAGCCAGGTCGCTCGAAGCATCGTTGCCCACGAACTCGGCCTCGTACGTGGTTCCGTCGTCCATGGTCACCACGTACTGGTCGTAACCATCGACCACGTGGTTGTTGGTGAGGATGTGGCCCTCGGTATCGAGCACAACGCCCGAGCCGACGCTGCCCGAACTATCCGACTCATCAGCAGACTGCGAAAGCGAGCCATTCTGGCTGCCACTCGAAGTAGCGGTGATGGAAACGACGGAGGGCAGGGCCTTGGCAGAAACGGCCTCGGCCAGCGTGGTGTCCTCGGAGTCGATCGTGATCTTTTGCGTCGATGAACCCGAAGCGCCCGCCGTCACGGCATTCTTGCCGCCACCGATATCGAGCGTGCCACTCATAATGAGTGCAATGACCAGCAGGGCGCCGCAGGCACAGCCGGCGAGTGCCGTAATAAAGATCGGCAGCTTTTTGGTTTTGGTCTTGACCACCGTGTGCTTGTTTACAACCTGCTGGCCGCCCAGCGGCTTGCCGGTCTGCGTGTCGTAGGCCTGCACGTAGGGAATGTTGCCGTCGGCAGGCGTCGACTCCACCTGCACGCGCGGTTGCTGCTGAGTCTCGCCGGCGTGGCCCGCATCCTGGGGACGCTGGGAATCGTTCTCGCTCATAGCTGCAATCCTTTCGTCAAATAACCAAAGGCCCGCCAAACACGTGGCGGGCCATCATTGTTCACGTTGAGTTGTACCCCAATATGCGGGCGAACGTGTATGAGAACGCAATCTTTTAGGAAGGCTTAAGTTCTGCTGCAGGCCCAAAAGGACCCGGCCTGCGTCAAAACCACCACAAAGATGCCTGTCCCCTTTGTGGTGAAAAGCTAGTCCTTAAACAGATAGCCCACGCCGCGGACGGTGGTGATATGTGCCGCGATCTGCGGGCCCACCTTGGAGCGGATGCGTCGGATGTGCACGTCGACGGTACGCGTACCGCCGCAGTACTCAAAGCCCCACACGCGGTGCAGCAGTACCTCGCGGCTGTAGGCACGGTTGGGATGCGTCGCCAAAAAGCTCAGCAGCGAGTACTCCATCAGCGTCAGGTCGATGGGCTCGTTATCGAGTGTCACCTGGTAGGTAGCCAGGTTAATCTCGAGGTTATCGATGTTGAGCACATCGTCGGCGGTGACGGTCTCCTCCTCGCCCATCAGGCGCTGTGCGCGAGCCTTGAGTTCGTTGGGCGTCGCCGTGGGGCATACAAAGTCGGCATGCGCGTGATTCGGCAGGCGCAGGGTGCCGAGCGCCTCGTCGTCGACGATCACCAACATGGGGACGCCGCCACGATCGTCAAGCCACTTGGCAATCTGATCGATGCGGTCGCTGCGGATGCCGTCGGAATCGAGGATCAGCAGGTCAAAGTCGTGCGCCGCAGTCGGCGAATCGGGGGTAGCCAGGCTCACCTCGACACCCAGGGTGGTCGTCAAGCTGCGGGCAAACTCGTGGAAGCGCGTCGTGCGCGCCATGAACAGGGCACTCTTTTCGGACATATCGGCCTCCAAGGAAATGAGCTCAATCGTACTGGAACAAGCCAGCGCGATTAGGAGTTCGCCAGATAATGCTTGATCTCCCACTCGGTGATCGTGGACTCAAACTTATGCCACTCGTTGCGCTTCTTTTTGAGGAAGAAGCTGTGGATGTGCTCGCCGAGGGCATCCTTCATAAACTGCGAGTCCTCAAAGACGTCGAGCGCCTCTTTGAGCGAGCGCGGCAGCGGCGTGTAGCCGGCCTCGAGCATCTGACGGTCGGTGAGTTTGAGCGTCTCGGCCGTTGCCTCGGGCGGGAGCTCCAGCTTGCGCTCGATGCCGTCCAGACCAGCCGCCAGCGTGACGGCGTTGACCAGGTACGGGTTGGCCATGGGGTCGGGGCTACGAAGCTCGATGCGCGTGGACAGCTGCTTGCCGGGCTTGTAGACCGGGATGCGGATCATGCTCGCGCGATTGCGCAGGCCCCACGTGGCGTACTGCGGCACGGAGTCGCCGCCCGTGGTGATGCGCTTGTACGAGTTGACCGTGGGGTTAGTGATGGCGCTGATCTCGCGCGCGTGCGCCAAGATGCCGGCCATGTAGTGCTTGGCGATATCGGAGAGGTGGTACTTCTCGTCGTCCTCGCCCCAAAAGACGTTGTTGCCGTCGTGGTCGAACAGCGACTGATGCAAAAACATGGCGCTGCCGTCCTCGCCCGCCAACGGCTTGGGCATAAAGGAGGCGTGGCAACCGCTCTCGTAGGCCTGCTGCTTAATGATGAGCTTGGCCGTAGTGATGGCGTCAGACATGCTCAGGGCCTCGGCGTGGCGCAGGCTCATGCCGTGCTGCGAGCGGCCGGCGGCGTGGAAGGTGTACTCCACGGGCACGGACATCTTCTCGAGCGTGAGGACCGTGTTGCGGCGCAGGTCGCGAGCGGCGTCGCTCACCGAAAGATCGAAGTAGCCCACGTTGTCGAGCGGCTCGGGGGTGTGCTCGTCGGGGAAATAGTAATACTCTAGCTCGGCGCCCACGTTGAGCAGATAGCCAGCCTTCTCGGCCTTGCGGAACATGCGGCGCAGGGCATCGCGCGGGTCGCCGGCAAACGGCTTGCGATCGGGAGTGCACACGTCGCAGAACACGCGGGCGACGCCGTTGTGGCTCGGGCGCCACGGCAAAATCTGGAAGGTCGAAGCATCGGGGAACGCCAGCATGTCGGCTTCCTCGGGCGTGGCAAAGCCCTCGATGGCGGAGCCGTCAAAGCCAATACCCTCCTCAAAAGCGACCTCGAGGTCCTCGGGGCTAATGGCAAAGTTCTTGAGGCGGCCGAGAATGTCGACAAACCACAGACGCACAAAGCGGATGTCACGCTGCTCTACGGAGCGGAGTACGTAATCGATGTTCTGCTGGTTCATGTCGCTCCCCTTTCTTTCGGGCGGGTTTCGACTGGTCTATATCGCAGATACTATCGCAGAAAAATGTTTCCGCAGGGTTAAAGCGTATCAAGCGCTCAAAAAACGTGCGCGAACAGGCAGTTGCGAACGAATGGTTAGCGCGAGGTTGATGCGCGGTGTTCGATGTGGCCGGGGATCTCGATGCGTTTGGGCGCCAGCTTTGCGGCCTCGCCCACGGTGGTGGTAACGACGTCGATGCGCTCGGAAAGGCGCTCGACTACGCGCTCGGCAATGGTGAGGGTGTCCTGCGCGGCCGTGGTCACGCCGCCAAAGAGCACATGGTTCCAGGGGTAGTCGTCAAACGTCGCGATCTTGAACCCCGCCGGCAGCGAGGGACCAAGCTGCGCCAGCGCCTCGGTCAGACGCAGGAAAACCAGGCCGTTGACAGCAATGAGGCCGAGCTTTTTGCCTGCATAGCCACGGATGGTCTCGTCCAAGCGGCCGATGCCCGTGGCGCCACCGTCGGCCAGGGTGACGACCTCGCCCGCAAGGCCGCGGCGCGAAAGCTCGTCGGCAAAGGCCTCGGCGCGCTCTCGACGCACGGGGCTGTCGTCGCTTGCCTCGGTGAGCAGGCACAGGCGCTCGCTGCCAGCGGCGGCCAAGGCGTCTACCAAGCCGGCGACCAGCTCACGGTTGTTAGATGTCACCAGATCGACACCGCCGTCGGCAACGTCGCGGTCGAGCAGCACAACGGGCAGGCGTCCCGCTGCCGCGGCGATCGCCTCGTCGTTACCGCCGCAGGTGTTGACGACCAGGCCGTCCACGCCGGCATCGATAAGCCTGGTGAGCGACTCCGCTTCCTTAGCGGGGTCGTTGCCGCTAATGGCCGTCATGAGCGAGCAGCCGCGCGCGGCGGCGCTGACGGAAAGTCCTTCGAGCATGGCGCTCAAGAACGGGTTGGCGATGTCGGCCAGGATCACGCCGATGAGGTTGGTACGCGAGCTGCGCAGATTGCGCGCGGCGGCACGCGGGCGATAGCCGGTGCGCTCGATGACCTCGGCAATGCGAGCACGGGTTTCCTCGGTCATTTGCCCGGGGCGGTTGTTGAGATAGCGCGAGACCGTGGCCGGACTCACGCCCGCCTCGGCGGCAATGTCCTTGATTCTCATCTGCGCCATAGCGCGCCCCGTTTCCCCATTGTCGGCAGTCTGAGCCATTTTAGGCATTTTTAATAATCTCGGTTGCAAAACGCTGTAGGTGAGCAGCATCGTTTTTGCGTCTCGAGCAGATGCGATAATGGGCTAGATAGCCGAGTCTTTAGACAGCTCAAAATAGTCGGGATGCAAGGCGATAACCGGGCCCTGCTCCTCGGGCATCAGGTGCAAGTGCGTCTCTGCCAGATAGCTCGCCGCGTCGGTATCGCCCCTCTTAATGGCCTCGAGAATCCGACGATGTTGTCGACGAATCGGCTCCCAATCTAGGTCCTGCGACACCATACGCAACCAGTTATATCGCTCAAAATGCGTGTTGACGCTCTTCATCCAACCCCACAGCATGTGGCGGCCGGCAATCTCAAAACACGTCTCATGGAACAGGTTGTCCAGATCAAAAAAGCGACGCGTCTCGCTATGGTCGAGCGACTCGGACTCGGCAAGAATCTGCTCGAGCCGATGTTTTTGCTCGGGCGTGACGGCCGAACAGCATTTAATAAGCACGCTTCTTTCGAGTTTCTCGCGCAAGAAACAGGCGTTCTCGGCGCGCTCCATGCTGATCTTAGAGACGTAGGTGCCGCTTTTGGGACGCGTTTCCACCAGCTCCTGCTCACGCAGGCGCACAAAGGACTCGCGAATGGGCGTGCGCCCGATTCCCGTCTCCTTTTCCAGACCAATCGCTGAAAGGCGCGTACCGGGCTTGAGCTCGGCATAGATAATCTTGGAGCGCAGTGCGTTGTATGCCTGATCTTGCAAGCTCTGATAATGCTGGTGTTGTTCCATAAAGCCCTCGGATGAAGCCCACGGTTTGTCGAATTTCACCACGTAATACTATCGCATCGACACGCCCCAGCTCCCAATCAGTCTTTTTGGGACGGGGCTCTTTTAGCTACCCTGGCCCGCAAATCGGCCCCCTTGCCACAAAAGTGGCCCATCTACTACGTTAACACGGATAGCCTCGGCCATACCGAAAACCGTGAAAACAAAACCGCAGGTAGACAGCTTGTCGATTTTCGAAAAAGCCGACTATGGTTGACCCCTGCGGCTTAAACGTAGTAGATAGGCCCTTTTCGTGGCGCAGCACTACTGCACCCCAAATTGGCACCCCGAGCCCTCGTGAGTTGCCAACAAGCTGTTCGCCCAGCGCTTTATCCGCGCGGCATTCGGAAAATAGCACCACCGTAAGAACCCGCGAACAGCGCTATACGTTGCTATATCTCACTATACTATGCTATATCTTGCTATACTTAGCTATATCTAGCTATATCTTGCTATATCATGAGCAAAGGTGGCTCACATGCAAACAAACCCTTTTAAGCCCACAGCAGGTAAAACACCTCCCACGATTATCGGCCGCGAAGATGTGCTCGAAGAATTCAATGAGGGCCTCGTCAACGGGCCTGGTGCCCCGGGGCGCCTAATGCGCATAGCCGGCGTCCGTGGAACGGGCAAGACGGTCCTCCTTGACGAGTGCTCACGTTTGGCGCAAAGCCGTGGCTGGACGGTCATAAAAGAGGTCGCAACCGAGGGACTTTGCCAACGCATTCTCGAACAGCTGCCGCCCAAATTCCAGGCCAAACACGCCAGATTTGAGCCCACCGTAGCTGGCATATCCATCGGCAGCATAGACATTGAGCGAATCGGTCCATCGCTACGCGACGCCATGAGACAG
>CAJMPM010000041.1 GCA_905215225.1 uncultured bacterium | reverse complement strand
TCCGGTATAGAACTGGTAGTAATACCCGCGCTTGGCGAGCAGCTCGTCGTGGTTGCCGCGCTCGATAATGCGGCCGTGGTCCAGGCAGATAATCGCGTCGGAGTTGCGCACGGTGGACAGGCGGTGCGCGATGACAAACGTCGTGCGGCCCTCCATGAGCTTATCCATGCCCGCCTGCACGATAGCCTCGGTGCGGGTGTCGATGGAGCTCGTGGCCTCGTCCAGAATCATTGCCGGCGGATCGGCGACGGCGGCGCGTGCGATCGAAATCAGCTGGCGCTGGCCCTGCGACAGCTGCGCGCCGTTGCCGGTGAGCATGGTGTCGTAGCCGTCGGGCAGGCGGGTGATAAAGTCGTCGGCGCCCGCGAGCTTGGCTGCCGCGATGCACTCCTCGTCGGTGGCGTCCAGGTTGCCGTAGCGGATGTTGTCCATCACGGTGCCGGTGAACAGGTTCACGTCCTGCAGCACCACGCCCAGCGAGCGGCGCAGATCGGCCTTGCGGATCTTGTTGACGTTGATGCCGTCGTAGCGGATCTTGCCGTCGGCGATGTCGTAGAAGCGGTTGATGAGGTTGGTGATGGTCGTCTTACCGGCACCGGTGGCGCCGACAAACGCGACCTTCTGGCCCGGCTTGGCAAACACGGACACGCCGTGCAGCACCTCGTGGTCGGGCGTGTAGCCAAAGTCCACGTTGTCCATGACCAGGTCGCCGCGCAGCGGCACGTACTCGATCTCGCCGGTTGCACGGTGCGGGTGTTTCCACGCCCACATGCCGGTGTGGTGGTCGGCCTCCTCGAGCTGCCAGGTATCGGGGTTCACCTGCGCGTTGACGAGCGTCACGTAGCCTTCGTCGGTCTCGGGCTTCTCGTCGATGAGCTCAAAGATGCGGTCGGCGCCGGCGAGGCCCATGACCACGGCGTTGATCTGCTGCGAGATCTGACCGATCTGTCCGCAGAACTGCTTGGTCATGTTGAGGAACGGCACTACGACGGCGATGGACAGCGTCATGCCCGAGATGCTCAGGTTAGGCACGCCCAGCGCCAGGAAAATGCCGCCCGCCAGTGCGACCAGCACGTAGAGCAGGTTGCCCAGGTTCATAAGGATAGGCATGAGGATGTTGGCGTACATGTTGGCCTTCTGCGAGACCTCGAAGAGCTTTTCGTTGCGCTCGTCAAAATCGGCTTCGGCGGCAGACTCGTGGCAGAATGCCTTGACGACCTTCTGGCCGTTCATGACTTCCTCGATATGGCCCTCAACCACGCCGAGTTCGGTCTGCTGCGCAATGAAGAAGCGCGCGGAGTTGGAGCCGAGCAGCTTGGTCATAAAGGTCATAAAGGCGACGCCGGCCACAATGACCAGGCACATCCACACGCTGTAGTACAGCATGATAAAGAACACCGTGACGATGACGATGGTCGTCATGAGCAGGTTGGGCAGCGACTGGCTGATCATCTGGCGCAGCGTGTCGATGTCGTTGGTGTAGTGGCTCATGATGTCGCCGCGCTGGTGCGTGTCGAAGTAGCGAATCGGCAGGTCCTGCATGCGGTTGAACATCTTCTCGCGCAGCTTCTCGAGCGAGCCCTGCGTGACGATGGCCATGGCGCGGTTCCAGAACAGCGAGGACAGGATGCCGACGCCGTAGATGCAGGCGAGGGTGGTCACAAGCTTCAGAATTTTGGGCTGCGCGGTCGTCCAGTCGCCCGACTGCCACGATTCGCTAATAATCTGCAGGGCGCTCTGAAGGAAGGTCGCGCCGATGGAGTTGATGATGGCGCAGAGCACCACGCCGACGACGACGAGGGGCAAAAGCACGGGGTAGAAGCCAAAGAGCGTCTTGATGAGGCGCGACATGGTGCCGCCCTTGCGGTTGAGCGCGCGCTCGGCGGTCGTTGCCTTACTCATGTGCCTCGCCTCCTTCCTGGGTCTGAGCTTGTGTTGCGGATGCCTCGGTGTCGGCCTCGACGGCCCCTTCGCCCTCGGCAGACATCTTGTTTTGCGAGGTAAAGGTCTCGCGGTAGATCTCGCTCGTCTTGAGCAGCTCATCGTGGTTGCCGATCTGCGCGATGCGGCCACCCTCCATGACGATGATGCGATCGGCGTCCTGCACGGAGCTGATGCGCTGGGCGATGATGAGCTTGGTCGTGTTGGGCAGATAGCTTGCCAGCCCCGCGCGGATCTTGGCGTCGGTCTTGGTGTCGACGGCGCTGGTGGAGTCGTCCAGGATCAAGATCTTGGGGCGACGCAGCAGGGCACGCGCAATGCACAGGCGCTGCTTCTGACCGCCCGAGACATTGGAGCCGCCCTGCTCGATCCAGGTGTCATAGCCCTTGGGGAAGCCGTCGACAAACTCGTCGGCGCAGGCCAGATGTGCCGCCTCGCGGACTTCCTCGTCGGTGGCGTTCGGGTCGCCCCAACGCAGGTTCTCGGCAATCGTGCCGCTAAACAGCACGTTTTTCTGCAGCACCATGGCCACTTGGTGGCGCAGCGCGTCCAGGTCGTAGTCGCGTACGTCCATGCCGCCCACGCGCACGGTGCCTTCGGTGGCGTCGTACAGACGGGCGATGAGGTTTACAAGCGTGGACTTGGCCGAGCCGGTGCCGCCGATGATGCCGATGGTCTCGCCGCTCTTAATGTGCAGGTCGATATCGTCGAGCGCCTGGCGCTTTGCATGCGCGGAATACTTAAAGCTCACGTGGTCAAAGTCGATGGAGCCGTCGGCAACCTCGAGCACGGGCTCAGCGGGATCGGCGATCGTGGGCTCGGCGGCCAGCACCTCGGTAATGCGGTGCGCCGATTCGTCGGCCATGGTCACCATGACAAAGATCATCGACAGCTGCATCAGGCTCATGAGGATCTGGAAGCCATAGGTAAAGATCGAGGAGAGCTGGCCCACGTCGAACAGCGTTCCCTGGCTTGTGATGATGAGCTTGGAGCCCAGGTAGATGATGACGACAAACGCGCCGTTGACGCAGATGTTCATCATGGGGTTGTTAAAGGCGAGCAGCTTTTCGGCGCGGGTGAAGTCCATCTGGACGTCCCGTGCGGCGGTCGCGAACTTCTCCTTCTCAAAGTCTTCGCGCACATAGCTCTTGACCACGCGCATGCCGGTGACGTTTTCCTCGACGGACTCGTTAAGGGCGTCGTACTTGTGGAACACACGCGAGAAGATGGGGCGCGCCTTAAAGATGATAAAGAACAGCCCACAGCCCAGCAGCGGAATGATGACCAGGTAGACCATGGCACCGCTGCCGCCCATGATAAATGCCATGGTAAAGGCGAAGATCAATACCAGCGGCGCGCGCACGGCGATGCGGATGATCATCATAAAGGCCTGCTGCACGTTGTTGATGTCGGTGGTCAGGCGCGTGACGAGCGAGGAGCTCGAGAACTCATCGATGTTGGCAAAGCTGAACGTCTGGATCTTGTAGAACAGGTCGTGACGCAGGTTCTTGGCGAAGCCGCAGCTCGCATGGCTGCAGGTGACGCCGGCAGCGGCGCCAAAAGCAAGCGACGTCAGCGCGATGAGCACCAAAAAGCCTGCGGTGGGAAGCATCTCGGCTACGGTGGCGCCGTCTTTGATGGCGTCGATCAGGTTGGCGGTGATAAATGGAATCAGCATCTCGCAGAGTACCTCGCCAAGCACGAGCAACGGCGTGGCAACGGTGACTTTCATATAGTCGCGGATGCTGCCCATGAGGGTTTTAATCATCCAGTTCCTCCCAGGTTTTGCGGATTTTCTCGAGCATTTCGGCGAGCTGCTCGCGCTCGTCGTGGGTAAGGGCACTAAAGGCCTGCTCTCTAAAGCGAATGCGGGCCGCCTGCTCAACGCGGGCCTTTTCCCATCCGGCTTCGGTTAGGCGAATGGTGAGCTGCCGACGGTCTTTGGGATTGCGGTTGCGCTCGATAAGACCGCCCATTTCGAGCTTGGACAGAATCTCGGAAAGGGACCCCGGCTTGAGGTCGAAGTGCATGCCGAGTTCCTGTTGGGACAGCTCGCCGGTAGGCTGCTTGGCGAGTAGGCAGACAATAGGCGCCTTGCCAGATATGCCGCCGCCGTGAAAATGCATGTAATGGCCGCAAAATCCCAGCCCATGGAGGATTCTCTTGGCGAGACGGTCCTCCTTGGACTGAGTCTCGGGCTCGTCTGCCGGCTGTGAGGGGTCGCCGCCGGGTTCATGCGGATAGGCGAGTGGTTCATCACACATATCTAAGTTTCGCTCCTTTCTTTAGTTAGGTAGTGGAATTGTTTTGTGCCTAACTAATCTAGGAGCATGAGAAATGAATGTCAAGGTACCAAACTAGTGGTTACGCGGTTTTACCAAACCGCGTAACGGCTCGACGCTGCAAACGCTCCTAAGCGGCAATCTGGCGTTCAATCGTCGGGCATGGCCAAAAGGCCTATGCCCTCCTCTTTCACGTCACCTTGCTCGCTTAGGAACGCTTTCGCTGTCCGTCCTCAATCTGCAGCGCTGCCTCGGTTGGCATTTGAGTGATCCGTGGGGGACGGAGGAAAACGAATCATTTTGGGCTGCGGTGACACCCTTTCGAAGTTGCTTTGTCCAAAACTATGCCGGATTACTACGATGAATTCGATATTGCAGTCCTCGTCATTGTTTTTCGTAAAATCACAAGCTGTCTACCTGCGGTTTTTCCGGAGTGCAATTCGTTGTGGTTGGAGGCTGACGGTTTATCGTAGTAATCCGGCATAGTTTTGGAATGGTAGTAAATAGATGGCAGCTACTGTGCCGCTACCGCCGCGATTTTGCCTCCCATTTCCGTAACCTTTCCGCAACAATTTACCCTTCGCGCTGCTCGACTCCGCTCACAACGTCCCCTGCGCTACACTTAGTCGCACTGTGGCGCTGCTGTGCCGCGCCCGAACTAAGGGGGGACTCTCATGAAGAACACTCAGCTGCTGCTGATCAACGATATGTGCGGCTACGGCAAGGTCGCGCTTTCTGCCATGTTGCCGGTGCTGTCGCACATGGGCTATCGCATCCACAACCTGCCGACGGCCCTCGTTTCCGATACGCTCAACTACCCCAAGTTCTACATCCACGACACCACGGAGTATGTCCGCCAGAGTCTCGCCATCTGGGAGGAGCTTGGCTTTGAATTCGACGCCATCTCGACCGGCTTTATCGTGACCGAGGAAGAGGCACGCATCATCTCGGACTTTTGCCATCGCCGCGCGCAAAAGGGCACCAAGGTGTTTGTCGACCCCATCATGGCCGACAACGGCAGGCTCTACGCTGGCGTGCCCGAGTCGACCATCGGCCTTATGCGCAGCCTGGTCGAGTGCGCCGACTACGCGGTGCCCAACTATACCGAGGCGTGTCTGCTCACCGATACGCCTATGGCCGAGCAGATTACGGCCGACGAGGCTCGTACGCTCGTGGATGCCATGCTCGCGCTGGGCGCCAAGTCGGTGGTCATCACGAGCGCAAAGGTCGACGGGGCGAGTGCCGTCATCGGCTACGACCATGTGGCGGGAGAGTACTTCACGATTCCCTTTGAGCTGATTCCGGTGTATTTCCCGGGCACGGGCGATACGTTCTCGTCGGTGCTCGTGGGTCGCGTTATGGCCGGCTGGAGCCTGCAACGTGCGACGACCGACGCTATGCGTGTGGTGGCCGAGCTTATCGAGCGCAATGCCGACCAAGAGGACAAGTCGGCCGGCCTTCCCATCGAGGCCTGCCTGGATGTGATCGACCATGAGTAACGCTGGCGAGGGCGGTGCCAAGCCCGCGGGCGGGGACAAGCCGCTCGGCGCGTCGCGGGGCAAGCGTCCGCGTATCCGCGTGAGCTGCGTGGATCAGCTGGGTGTGTGTCGCTGCCACCATGGTCATAAGCCGGGCGACGTCTTTGACTTCGACCGAGACCGCGGCAAGATGTGCGCCATGGCCTGCCACGTGGGCTTTCCCTATATCGATATCCTGCGCTACGGCGGAACCGTGCCTGGCAACGAGCCCGGTACGGCAAAGTTCTGCTGCCCCGAGGTCGATACGTTGAACGTCTGGCTTGCCGAGATCGTCGACGAGTAACCGAGCGTGGATAATCTTCCACCGAGATAATGAGCGTGGATTTTCTCCCGTTTAGGGCGCCCTTGAACGCTCAAAGGTGGAGATTTTCCACGCTCAATTTGTATGCGGGAGAAAATCCACGCTCGTTTTATACCGATGGCGTGGCCCGTATATCCGCGCCGCCCGAGCGCCTACAGCTGCTCGAGCATAGCGGTGCAACCGGCGAGCACATCGCGGTAGGTGGCATCGAAATTACCGGTGTACCAGGGGTCGGCTACGTCGCCGGGGCGATCGGTCCAATCGAGCAAGCGCGAGATCTTGCCATTGGGGTCCTTGCCAAAGATGCGGTATAGGCCGCGGGCGTTCTCGTCATCCATATAGACAATGTGATCCCAGTCGCCATACTCCGCGCGACGCACCTGACGCGCGCGATGTGCGACGACGGGAATCCCGACCTCGCGTAGTTTGGCAACGGTACCGTGGTGTGGCGGGTTGCCGATCTCCTCGGTCGAGGTCGCAGCGGAATCGATGACAAACTCCGCCTCGCGCCCAGCGCGGCGCACGAGCTCGGTAAACACCGACTCGGCCATCGTCGAGCGGCAGATGTTGCCATGGCAGACAAAGAGAACGCGGTGGACGGGCTTGGGGCTATTCATGACCAGCTCTCTCCAAACGAAGCCAAGTACGACGCATTATCGAACGGCGTCCCTAGGCCCTGACGACGCCAGCGAGCGCGACAGGTTCATGCTGGGAACCTCGATTATGCGCCAGAACACAACGGAGACGAGCATGCTTGCGGGCAGCGAGACCGCGGCAATCGCGAGCGGGTCGACAATCCCGAGCCTGGGCAGCAGGGCAGCGAGCGCACCGATGACAATGGCGTGGGTAAGGTAGAGGCTGTACGACACCTTTCCCAAAAAGACCATGGGGTCCGCAGAGAGCGCACGGCGCGTGAACCCGTCGGCGATCGCGACGACAACCACCACCAGGCAGGCCGCGTTCATGGCGGTGGACTCCAACGCCTCGAGGACCCCGCCGGGATGCCACACGAGCGAGAGCTCGATAACACCAACGGAGGCCACAAGCAGCGCCAGCTCGGCCAGCATTGAAAGCTTGACGGCCTTGATTTTGTCGAATTGCCGGGCCACCATGACGCCAAGCCAGAACATCAGGCAAAGGCGCAGCGGAAAGTAGCCCGTCCAGTGCGAGACAAGCACCGCAATAAAGGTCGCAACAACCGCCAGACCCGTCCGGCGAATCCTTGATATGCACCAGATGGCCAGCGGAAGCGTCAAACTAAACCAGAGCTCCCAGCTCATGGACCAGACGGGAGAGTCAACGCGGACGAGCTGCGCGCCAAAGAGGTTGTTGACGCCATCGGACACGTTGAACAGCACGTCAAACTGCATGAGGATGTCATGAACCGCAGTGGGAAGGCCCGCGTCGTAGGCGACGGCAAGCGCGGAGCGCGACGTGGACCCCAGGCGCCAGGCCACGTAGCCCGCAGGAAGGGCCAGCGCAATCGCCGCAAACAGCGGCCCGCATAGGCGGACGACCCTTCTTGGGTAATAGCCAAGCCAGTCGTACCCGCCGTTTCCCATGTGCTTAAAGGGAACAAGAGACAGCACAATGCCGGACAGGATAAAGAACACCATAACCGACGCTCCGCCAGGGAAGAGGCGCGGACCCCCCGCGCCAAACGGCTTGACCATGATGTCGACGTGATACAGGAACACCATCAGCGCCCCGAGCCCTCGCAGGCCGTCAAGCGACAAGACGCGCTTCTCGTGACCAGGCATCATCACCCCTTCCTTCGTGCATTCGAGCAGAGCGTCCCATTATATACCCTCATGGATTTAGCATACATTTTGATGAGCCAGACCCCCAAATCGGGCGGATTCGGGGGTCTGGCTCATCTTTATGTACGCTGTCCGGAGCCGCGACCGCCGGCAGCAAGGGCGCCGGCACCCGCCCTACTCGGCCTCGGCCTTGGTGCGCAGTGGGCGCGGCGTGATGTCAGCCACGATGGCCACCGTCATGGTGCGGTACGCGCAGATGGCAAGCAGCGTGATCAGGATGGCGCAGATAAGCAGCGGCAGGCTTCCCGCGTTGTTTGCGATTGCGATGAGCGGCAGATGTTGCCGTGGCAGATAAACAGTACACGTTGCATATGCGATTTTCGTTCGATCGCCATCATCGAGCTCGAGTATCGCATCTACGCCTACGCCCTTGCCCGCTTGCGCTCCCAGCGGGCGAGCTTAATCGTCACCAGCGCGAGCGCCCAGGCCACAAGCGAGAACGCGGCGCCCACTGCGCCCACGTACGCAATGCCAACGCCGCTTACCACGGCGCCGCCTACCGCGGTGCCAAACGAAATGCCGACGTTAAACGCCATGGGCTCAACCGAACTTGCGAGTACCATCGACTTGGGATGGCGGCTGCGTGCCACGTCCATAAAGTGCGTGATGCACGACACCGAGAACAGGTACATGAGCAGCGCCAAGCTAAAGACAAAGACCAGCGCGAGCGGCATGGTGCCGCCCAAAGCAAACAGCCCGAGTAACGCCGCAGCCTGCAGCACAAACGTCACAAGCAGCGCCTTCATGCCAAAGCGCGCATCGATCCATCCGCCCAGGATGTTCGAGATCAGGCAGAACACGCCGTAGGCCATAAGCGTGGTACTGGCTTCGACCGTGCCCATGCCCAGCACCTGCTCAAGATAAGGCGTCACGTAGCCGTAGAACACATAGACCGAGCCCACGCCAAACAAAAAGATGAGCATGCCGGTGATGATGCTCGGCTCGCGTAGCAGACCCGCCTGCTCGCGAAAGGTGGCGGGCTCGTCGGTTTGCCCAGCGCGCGGCATAAACGCCACAAGCGCTCCGCAGATCAGAACGGCAAAGGTCAGCGTGCCGTACATGGCCACGTGCCAATCGAGCGTGTCGGCCACAAACTTGCCGATCGAAGTGACAAAGACCATTGCCACGGAAAACGCACCGTACACGACCGAGATGGCGAGTGAGGTTTGCTGCGGGGACAGCAGCTCGGGGATGTACGTCACACCCACGGCGAGCAGTGCGCCCGAGACGGAGCCCAGGACAATGCGCGAAATAAACAGCACCTGGAAGTTGGGCGCCAACGCCATGACCAGGTTGCCGAGCACAAAGACGATGCTGTAGCACACGAGCAGCTGGTAGCGGCGGAACCGCCCCGTGCTGAGCGCAAGCACCGGCGTAGCGATAGCGTAGACGAGCGCGAACACGCTGATGAGCTGGCCCGCAGTGGCAAGTGATACGCCGAGTTCCGTTGCCAGGTCGCTTTCGATGCCGATGACCACGAACTCGGAGCAGCCGAGCGAGAATCCCAACAGCACGAGCAGCGCCAGGCAGAGCTTGGTGCGCGCAGGGGAGAGCGCGGCGGCGGTTGACTTACTTTTAGGCGTGGTTGCGGCGGTCAAGGTTGTCACTCCAATGTCGCATGAATAAGCGGGATTCACTTCCTGCAACTCTAACAGAATGTGACAAAGGGGCAGTCCCTTTGTCACATGGAGGGCTTGCCTGTATAGTCGCAATACAGGCGAAGATGGTCTCAGGTACAACGCGGGCGGCAGGGGATCCCATGGGTATGCACACGACAAAGGTTGCTGTGGGCGAGGGCAAGTTTGCGCTCGAGGCCCAGCTGACGGTGACGCCGCGAGGCATGGCGGTGTACGCCTGCTCGCCGGAGTTCGCGCACCTGGGCGCCACGGCGCAGGCCATTCCGCGCCCCGAGCCCGGCCGTACGGCAACGGTGAGCATCCTGGCCGTTCCGTGCCATCGAGACGAGATCCCGGCGCACGATATCGCGGCGGCGCTGGCCACGCGCTTTGGCGTGCCGGTAGTTGCAAGCACGGGTTTTCATGTTGAACAAGCGAGCGGTGACGACCTGCAGCGCGTGCTCGACA
>CAJMPM010000040.1 GCA_905215225.1 uncultured bacterium | reverse complement strand
GCCGCCATGGGCGAGGCCGCTACTGCCCAGGCAGCTCTCGATAAGGCAAACGCCACGCTTGCTGACAGCAAGTCGAAGGCAGCCGAGGCCGCTGCTCACAAGGCGAAGGCTCGCAGCGCCCGCGACGCCGCCAAGGTAAAGTCCGATCAGGCCAACGAGGCGTATGACAACGCTACCGCTTCGGGCAAGGACCTTGCCGCCAAGCGCGATGCCGCCAAGACGGATCTTGCGAACAAGCAGGGCACGCTTGACGATGCCAAGAAGGCCGACGACACTGCCCAGGCTGGCGTTGACAAGGCTCAGGCCGCAGATGTGCACGCCGCGACCGCTCTTTCGGGCGCCAAGCAGGCAGTTGCCGCCAAGGCGCAGGCTGTGTCCGACGCGCAGGCCAAGGCCAAGGCCGCCGAGGGCGAGCTGGCCGGCGCAAACACGGCCTTCGAGCGCTTCGCCGGCGCCCAGAAGGCGGTCGACGCCGCCAAGACCGCCTATGACGCTGCCGTGGCCAGTGTCGCCGATGCCCAGAAGCAGCTCGAGGCCGCCAACGAAGCCGTCGTCGATGCGAACCTCGAGATCGTCAAGGCCAAGGCCGAGCTTGCCAGTGACGAGGCGCTCAATGCCGATCTTGAGGCTGTCGACCACAAGGCCTCTCTTGCCGCGGGCACGACGGGCAACGATAAGCTGGTCAAGCTTAATGCTGCCTACGCTCGCTACAAGGCTGCCGTCGATGCTGCCGCTGGTCTCAAGGCTGCCCTGAGCGATGCCGATGCCAAGCTGTCCGATGCCAACGACGCCTATGCCGCTGCACTGGCCGAGCTCGGAGATGCCAAGGATGCCCTTGCTGCCGCTCAGGCCGAGTACGACAAGTATCATCCCAAGGCTGAGCCGCAGAGCAGGCCTCAGGCCAAGCTCCAGGTTACGCAGGCCGCCGCAAAGGCCCCCGTTGCCAAGAAACAGGCTGCGCCTGCCGCGCTCGCCCAGACCGGTGATGACTCCGCTCTTGCGGGCGAGGTGTTCGTCATCGGCGGTATCACCCTCGTTGCCGCGGGCGTGACGCTGGGTGATCGTCGTCGCAAGCACATGTAGCGTCTCGAGCATCGGCTCTGCAACGAACTTCAATTCGTAGCAGGACCGTCTCGGTAGCCAAACGATAAGGCCGGCGTGCTGTTAATGGCAGCGCGCCGGCCTTTATTTGTATCGGCATCAAAAACCCGGCAGGCGACCGCATGGGCCGCCTACCGGGTTAGCCGTAGGCAATATGGTTGCTGTCGAGCAGCTGCTCAGCTTAGCCCAGCAGGCTTAAGCCCACGGAGACAAACGCCAGGATAACGCCTACGATGGACTCGCCGCCCAGCAGGCCGCTGGCGACAACCAGGCCCTGCTCCTGGAAGGCGGCGTCCTTGGCGGCCTTTTCCTCGTCCGAAAGACCGGCCTCGGCGTCGCGGTGTGCGGCCCACTTGTCGTAGGCGAGCTTGACGCAGGAGCCCAAGAAGGCCGTGAGCGACATGTAGAACGGCAGGTACACGCCCAGACCGATCATCATGGCCGGAATGCCGAGCCAGTACATGACGATGCCGGCGATAAAGCCGCCCGCAAACCACGGCACGCTCGGGATGCCCGAGACCATGGTGGCGACCACGCTTGCCTGCGCGGCCACAAAGCTCTTGTCGGGGCCGAAGGCGTCCGGACCATAGGCGGTGACGAGCGCGACCATGACAGCTGCGGCGACCAGGGCGCCCACGATGCCGCCAATGGCTTGGCCGATCCACTGCGCACTCGGGGTGGGACCCAGCACGGCGCCGGCCTTAAAGTCGTTCATGACGTCGCCCGCAAGGCCGCACGCCACGGCCACGATGCCGGCGATAAAGAACAGCTTGACCTGTGCGAGCTGCGCGAAGGCTGCCACGATGAGCATGACGATGAGGCCAAAGATCTCCATAGGGTCGATACCCGTCTGGCCGCAGCTCTGTGCGCTCATGATGGTGGTGACAAAGGTGAACAGCGTGACGATGACGGCCGGAACGGGGCCAAGGTCGAGCGCGATGGCAACGATCACGGCGATGGCTGCGGTGCCCAGGCCGATGACGCCGGCGTCGAGCTTAAGCGAGCCCGAGATGAGCGACTGTTCGTCGGTGTCGGTGGAGCTGTCGGCGGCGAGGCCGCGGACGATACCGGCGACTTGCGGCAGGATGTCCTTAAGGACGACGGCGACGCCAAAGCCCATCATAAGGCCCATACCTAAGGACTTGACGATACCCTGCGCGGTCACAATATCGAACAGGCCGGCAGCGGTTCCGCCAACGATGATGCCAAAGTTGCCCAGCAGCGCGCCGGCAAACCAGAACGCGACGGGGGCGAAGCCCACCAAAAAGCCGATGGACAGCAACATGGGCGAGTTGTAGATGGCAAAGGTCACGCCGGGGATATTGAGCGTGCACAGCATGCTGGGCACCACGCCCAGGGCGTCGCGCAACACGCTGTAGATGCCTGCGATGGCCATGGAGCAAAAGAGCTGCTTGCCGGTCTTGCCGCCGGCCTCGGTGGCGCGCAGGGTCTGAGCTGCGGCGTTGCCGGTGGGGAACTCCAGCGCGGCGTCCACGATAAAGTGACGGTGGATGAGCGCTGTCGCCAGAAGGCCCAAGATGGTGCCGGCGAGTGCCACGATAAACATGTCGAGCCAACTGATCTGGTCGGCATAGCCCAGCATCCAGGCGCCCGGGATGGTAAACGCCAGGCCGCCGGCGACCATGGCGCCCGCGGACATGATGGTGTGGGTGACGTTTGCCTCGTTGAGGCTGGCGTTGCCCATGAGCTTAAGGAAGAACAGCGAAATGACGGCAGCGAAGACGATCGGCCAGGGGAGTGCGCCCATCTTGAGGGCCGTGTAGGCCGAGCTTGCCGTGATGATCACGCAGCCAAGGACGCCGATGACGACGCCGCGCAGCGTGAGTTGACCGCGCATCGAGGTGCGGTTCAAGGGATTGCTCATATAGAACTCCTTTGCGTATATCCGCTTCCCCCGCAAGCGCCGCTACGGATACGGCGCGGGAAGTCGGGTTACCAAGGGCCGCCGCGTGAGCTCGCGCACGACCGCGCATCAGTATAACCGCAAGCTAGTCATTTTGGGATGACTGGTTTAGGTAGGCGATATACTGCTGGGCAGACGAAAGGAGCGCCGACGATGCTTAATGGGTGCGCATATATATTGACGGTCGACGTGGGCAACACGTTCATTCGCTTTGGTCTGTTTGCCGAGGATTCGGCCGCGGCGCAGGAATGCCCGCTTGCGACGTGCGAGATCACGACGCCGTCGAGCATTACGGCCGACGAAGCGCGTATGCGTCTCGCTCAAGTCATGGCCGCGCTGGCGGCCGATGCGGGCATGCCCGGCGCGCTCGTTCCCGCGGGCGCAGTGCTGAGCTGTGTGGTCCCGGCGCTCGAGCGCCCGTGGAAGGCGGCGCTTTCCCGTACCTGCACGGGGCGCGTGCTCACCGTGGGGCCGGGCCTCAAGACCGGCATGCCCGTGCACTACGACGATCCAGCAGAGATCGGTCCCGACCGCATCGCCGACGCCGTGGCGGCCCGTGCCGTCTACGGCTCGCCGTGCATCGTGATTGACCTGGGCACCACGACCAATATCGAGGTCATCGACGCGCACGGTACCTTTGTCGGCGGCGTTATCGCGCCGGGGCTGGCGCTCGGCGCCCGCTCGCTTTCGGCGGCAGCAGCGCGCCTGCCTCAGGTTGAGCCCTCGGCGCCGACGCACGTCATCGGCCGCAACACGCGTGAGGCCATGCGCTCGGGCGTGGTTCTGGGCGAGGTGGCCCGCATCGACGGCATGCTCGACATGGTGCTTGCCGAGATGCGCGCGACCAAGGCCGCGGGGGAGGGCGACGTGCCCATCGTCATTACCGGCGACGATGCCGAGGCGCTTGCGGCCCTTGTCGGCCATAGCCTGACGGTCGACGATGCGCTGACGTTGCGGGGCCTCGCCGAGCTCTACCACATCAACCAAAAGCCCCGCCGCGCGTAGGGCGAGGGGCTGGTGGGACAAAAACGTCTCCACCTTTCACCTGCTACAATAGGTCAAACTATTGCGATTTCGGAGGTGTCTGCCATGTCGGACGATCTTCATCAAACTTCGTCAGGCAAGCGCCGCGACGTTATTAGCTGGGACGAGTTCTTTATGAGCGTAGCCATCGCCGCGCAGCGCCGCAGCAAGGATCCCAATACGCAGGTAGGCGCGTGCATCGCCAGCACCAACCACCGCATCCTTTCGGTGGGCTACAACGGTACGCCCTCGGCGCTCAACGACGACTTTTTCCCGTGGGGTACGAGCGACGACCCGCTGCAGGACAAGCACAACTACGTGGTCCATGCCGAGGCGAACGCCGTGCTCAACTACCGTGGCTCGCTCAAGGACCTCGAGGGTTCCACGGTCTACGTCACGCTGTTCCCGTGTCATGACTGCGCCAAGATCCTGGCGCAGGTAGGTGTGGGCGAGGTTGTCTACCTGGACAATAAGTACGCCGACACCGACGATGGCCGTATCAGCCGTCGCATTCTCGACTCCTGCGGCATTAGCTACCGCCAGGTCATCGTCGATGTCCAGATTGGTACCGGGGGACAAACTCAGCAGTAGCGGCAGCGTGTGCTAGCGCCGGCCGCCGGCAAAAGCAGCTAAATAGCCCGTCCCAAATTGACTGCTCGTGAAAGTCGTGTCTGCGCGCATGGACGGCTCGTGAGCGGGTACACGGCTGTAGTAACATAGCTCTGTCCGCGGGCGCGCCCGCGTTATTGTGAGAAAGGAGCCCCTGTGGCTGTTAACGAAGAGCTGCTTAAGAAGGTTCTTGAAGAGATTCGCCCCAACCTGCAGGCTGACGGCGGCGATATGGAGTATGTGGGCGTCGACGACGAGGGCGTCGTCCAGCTGGAACTGCAGGGTGCCTGCGCCGGCTGCCCTATGAGCGCACTGACCCTGTCCATGGGTATCGAGCGTATCCTCAAGGAGCACGTACCCGGCGTTACCCGTGTCGAGCAGGTCAATGCCTCCGGCGAGACCGAGGACCTGTACGACGAGTACGCGCCGTTCTAAGATGCGAAAGCTGCGGACGGCGTACTCCGCATAGACGTTACGCCCAAATATGCGGCTGCGAGCGCAAGGCCCGCGGCCGCATTTGTATGTAGGGAGTAGGAGGGTCGACATGCTCAACGACTTCTACCATATGCTTGATCCCGTCGCGATTTCGGCGGGGCCCATCACCATCTACTGGTACGGCTTGGCCTATGTGGTCGGCGCCCTGCTCACGGCGGTCGTCATGTACCGCACGCAGCGCCGTTGGGGTTTCGACATTGCGGTCGACGACCTGACGAGCGTTGTGGTCGGTGTGGTCTTTGGCCTTATCATTGGCGCCCGGCTGTTCTACGTCATCTTTTACGGTGATGGCTACTACTGGGCACATCCGCTCGAGATCTTTGCCACCAACGAGGGCGGCATGAGCTTCCATGGCGGCCTGGTGGGCGGTATCATCGGTGGCGTGCTCGTGTGCCGTATGTACAAGCTCGACGCGTGGACTTTGGCAGACCTCGCGGTCATCGGTGCTCCGCTGGCCCTGTGCCTGGGGCGCTGCGCCAACTTTGTCAACGGAGAGCTGTGGGGCAAGCCGACCGATCTGCCCTGGGGCGTGATCTTCGGCGGCGCCGCGGGCGATATGCCGCGCCATCCCTCCCAGCTCTACGAGGCATTCCTAGAGGGCATTGTGCTCTTTTGCATCTTGCAGGTGCTCAGCCGCAAAAAACCGCTGCTGCCCCAGGGCACGTTTATGGGCGTGTTTGTGATGGGTTACGGCATCGTCCGCTTCCTCATTGAGTTTGTGCGCGTGCCCGATGCCCAGCTGGGCTATCTGCTGGGCGGCGTCATCACCATGGGCCAGCTGCTGAGTCTGCCACTCGTGATTGCGGGCCTGGCGCTCATCATCATTGCCCTCCGCCGCAACCGTCCCCAGCGCGTCTACCTGGACGCCTAACCACCAAAACCACCACAAAGGGGACAGGCACCTTTGTGGTGGTTTTGCCGAGTTTGATAGGTTTCTAGAAAGGCTTTTGGACTGTGAAGGATTCCGACCTCTCCACAACGGCTGCGCGCGACGCTGCCCGCATCGTCTGGTTTAAGCGCTACCCCGCCAGGCAGACGCTCATCGCATTTTTGCTCGCGCTGTTGGCGACCACGGCGTTTTCCATCGATCCCGCCCCGGTGTCGAGCAACGCAGTCTTGGCGATTGACCCCAAAGCCTCGGGCATGCTGTACGTGTGCTACGAGGTACTCCTCTCGTTTGCCGGCCATACCGACGCGGTCATGCTGCTTGCACTTGCCTGCCTGCTCACCTTGCCGTTTCGCTACGTGTTCTTTGGCCGTGGCGACACCTGGCGCCCATCGATCATTCTGCCGTCGCTGTTCTTCGCCATCTGCATGGTGTTCGGCCGCAGCTACGATCTCACCGACTCGGCTGAGATTGTCCTTGGCGACAAAGCCCGCTTCATCTGCGCCTGGATTGGCGGCGCGGGCTGGATGCTTCTGGCGATCGTGGCCTTCTACCTTGCCTTTGAGTGTCTAGATTGGCTGAGCTCTCGGCGCATTCCGTTTTCCGAGGCGCACTTTGGCCGCGTATGGCGTGTGGCTCACGCCGTGCTCTCGGTCCATCCCTTTGCCGGGCCCTTCCTGGTGCTTATGATCGCCTGGGCGCCCACGCTCATCGCTTCGCTGCCTGGCCTTTTTATGGGAGATACGGGCGCGCAGATTCGCCAGTGGTTCAACTATCCCAATGGCACGAGCGACTACCTGCGCCTACTCAACCCCAACGTGCTGCTCAACGGACATCACCCCGTGGTGCACACGGCTATCATCGGTTCGTGCGTCCATCTGGGGCTTTCACTGTTCAACAGCGCCAACGCAGGTCTTGCCATCTACACCTGCGCTCAGTTCGTCATTACGGCCGCCTGCATGGCCTATTCCATTTCGTCGCTGCGCAAACTGGGCGTGAGCCTTCCGGTTCGCGGTGCGATCCTGCTGTTCTTTGCGTTTATGCCGATGTTCTCTAACTACGCGGCGCTGCTCACCAAAGACGTGCTCTTTGCCGACGCGTTCTTGGTGCTGCTGGTACAGACCGTTAAGCTCGTGGCATGTGGCTTGCCCCGTCGTGATGCCAATGTCGAGCGAGCGGGCGAGAAAGCCCCCGTGCTCTTTGCGCGCCACGACTGGCTGCTGCTCGCTCTGGGCGCCATGGGTTCCACGTTCCTGCGCAACGGCGGCCTGGTGTTTCCCCTGGCGGCATGCGTAATCGCGGCGGCGTTTTGCGTATGGGACGTGCATGTGGCTCGTCGTGCAGCCAAGCAGACTGGTGCTGCGCCTTCGGGCGCCATCCCGCGTTTCCGCTGGGTTGGCGTTCTCGCGGTGCTCGCGCTCTGCCTTGCCTCTAATATGTACTTCACCAAGGTCTTTATGCCGGCGCACGATATCACGCCTGGTTCCAAGCGCGAAATCCTCTCGATTCCGTTCCAGCAGACGGCTCGTTTCGTCCAAAAGCACGACGGCCTCAACTCGGGCGTCAACCCCACGGTTAAGGAGGACGGCACCATCGTGGAGGCTCCTTGCGACGGTTCGGTGACCGACGAGGAGCGCGCCGTGATCGACCGTGTGCTCAAGTACGAGAATCTGGGCCGCCGTTACAACCCAGATAAGTCCGATGCCGTCAAGAACTGCTTTAACGAGTACGCCTCGCAGGAGGACATCGATGCCTATTTTGAGGTATGGGCCCAGATGTTTAAGAAGGATCCCGAGTGCTATATTTCGGCGCTTATCAATAACTACTATGGCTATTTTTATCCGAGCGCGCGCGATGCGTGGGTCTACAGCACTGCGCGCAGTGCCGAGATTATGGCGAAGCCCGATAACCTCAAGTACTTCGACTTTCATCCGGTCGATAGCAAGGTTGTGCGCTGGTGTGATCACCTGATCAACCTGTATCGCGTGGCAGTACAACGCGTCCCGTTTATCTCGCTCACCATGAGCTCGGCCACCTATGTGTGGATCATGATCGTCGTGGTGGTTTACCTGTTGCGCCGTCATTCATGGCGTGCGCTGGCAATCTGGGTGCCGCTGTTGGGCGTGCTCGCCGTGTGCCTGATTGGTCCGTGCAACGGCTCGACCTACATGCGCTATCTGTATCCGGTCATCGCCTGCATGCCCTTTGCCATCGGCGCCACCGTCACCCGCAGCGACTTCCTCTGGTTCTAACTTGGTACATTGGGGGTCAGGTTTCTTTGCACCAAAGGGGTCATCATCACGACGCCTTCATTTTGGGGTTTATCTCGCAGGCCAGTAGGTATATCATAACGACGTTTGTTTATATTGCCCGAGCATCTGCGCTGGGCTTTAGGTCGAAACCGATAGGAGACACGTATGTCCGGACACTCTAAGTGGGCCACAACCAAGCATCGTAAGGGCGCGCAGGACGCCAAGCGTTCCGCCCTCTTCTCCAAGCTCAGCCGCAACATCACCGTTGCTGCCCGTCTCGGCGGCGACCCGCTGCCCGAGAACAACGCCAGCCTCGCCGCTGCCGTTGCCAAGGCCAAGGCTCAGTCCATGCCTAAGGACAAGATCAAGTCCGCTATCGACAAGGCTTTTGGTTCGGGTGCTGACGCCGCCGTCTACGAGAACATCGTGTACGAGGGCTACGGTCCCGCCGGTGTCGCCGTCTACGTCGACTGCCTGACCGACAACCGCAACCGTACCGCCGCTGATGTTCGTTCCGCCTTCTCCCACGCTGGTGGCAACCTGGGCACCTCCGGCTCCGTCGCCTTCCAGTTTGAGCGCAAGGGCCAGATCGTCGTCGCCAAGGAGATCCTGGACGAGAACGCCAAGAAGGAGACCATGATCGCCAACGGTGCTGCCGGTGACGAGGATGAGTTCATGATGGCCATCGCCGAGGCCGGTGGCGAGGACTACGAGGACGCCGGCGAGGAGTGGATCGTCTGGACTACTGCCAACGAGGTCATGGCTGTCTCCAAGGCGCTCGAGGAGCAGGGCGTCCAGGTCAAGGGTTCCGAGACCACCATGGTCCCGACCACCCCGACCGAGGTTTCCGGCGCCGACGCCAAGAAGGTTCAGCGCCTCATCGACCGTCTTGAGGAGCTCGACGACGTCCAGGATGTTTACAGCACCATGGACATGACCGACGAGGTCATCGCTGCCCTCGAGGAGGAGTAGCGCCCGCACGGGTTAAGCCGTGCATATCTGGGCATAATGAAGCGAGCATGCAAGCCTCGTGGAATAGATGAGCCGGATCCGCGTGCGTAGAGCACCGGACCCGGCTCTTTTATAATGATGCGAACCGTTTTGCATTTCGAGAGCCGAGATTTGAAGGGAGCGCCACGTGCGCGTACTCAAACGAGCCCTAGCGATTGTGTATCTTGCCGCCGCCATCGTGGCGCTGGGTACGCTTGTCTGCCAGTTTTGGGGGCCGTATACGTATCGCTTTATGCTGCTGATGCGCGACCCCATGCCGCGCATTGTCGTGACGGCATGCGGCGGAGTTGTGGCGATCGGCGTGCTGGTAAGCTTCTTTCGCCTGATGTTTGCTCGTCGCGAGCCGTCCTGCGTGCATCCGGCGGGGGAGCGCAATATCGAGGTTACCCTTGCGGCGCTTTCTTCGTGTGCCAGGGCTGCTGCCGAGCGCGACGACCGCGTGATGGTCGAGCATGTCGAGGCCCGCGTCCAAGGCCCCGACGATTCGCACGTCCGATTTAAGGTCGAGGCTATCGCGCTTGACGATAAGGACGTGGCATCTCTGGCTACCGCGATGCAGCAGCGCATCGAGGAAGCTTGCGACACCATGCTCGGCACGCCGGGTACGACTACGCGCGTCCGTTTTTTGCCGTCCAAGACTACCGTCCAGACCGTGGAGGTTTCCGGTGAGTGATACCAATCAAGATAAGACCGCTCGTACGCCGCGCCTGACGATTGACCAGAGCGCTGCGCCGGCGAGCGAACCTGTTGATTCCAAAGCAGAGGCAACCGAGTTGCAAGACGCGGCAGCCGCGGATTTTGACGAGTCTATGGGTCTCATCAAGGGTACGG
>CAJMPM010000039.1 GCA_905215225.1 uncultured bacterium | reverse complement strand
CCGTCGACACGGGGGCCTTGCGGATGCATATCAAGGCGTATGCAAATGGACCCGATGGTCCATATTTGGAGGGACGCCTAGCGCTCTACCATCAGGTGCACGAGCTTTTTGCGCTGCTTGCAGCTGAGCCGTCTAACAAAGGCATGAAGGGCTACGAACTCAAGGATTCCTTTATTGGCGGTGAAGAGGCGGACTTGATTATGCTCACCGTTTCCCACGAAGAGCGCTCGCAGGAAGACATCGCCTATAACGTTTTGCTGTGCAGCAAGAACGCGGTGGGGGAGCGCCGTGCCAGGATTCGCGATGGCGTGCGTATCGGCGGCATGTGCGTGGCCGAGGAGTTTGGGTATCGCGGCGAATTCAGGTCCTCGGTACACCCGCTGGCGCTGCCGCTCAATTTGAGCGAGGTCTACGTGCTTATGGATGCGCTGGCTGCCTATGAGCGCGGATGCAGCCGGTTTGATCCCCATGGTAGGACGGCCCGGCGTATTGCAGGCATGATCAAGCGCGAGCTGAGCGGTTACGCTAAGGAAAAACTTGGTTCGCGTTTGGAGGGGATGGGCTTTGCTCAACTGAAGGAGGTCGACCCCATGTTTGTTCCTGATATTCCAGGGGATAAAGTGCCTGAGGGCGGATCTTCGCAGGTTGCCAATTGGCTCTTATATGAAAAGGCTGGTCGCTGGGCGCGTGTGTGTCTTGCGGGTGGCGGGAGCGTGCAAGGGATTATCTTGCCGCGAGCTGAGCTTGGGCGCTTCTTTGCGAGTCGTCCACAAGCGGCGAGGGACGATGCGGCCCAAGCGGATTCACGACCCAAGTGTGTCGTCTGGCGAAGCGATGATGACTACAACGTTATTGACTGGGCAGATGTCGTGGATGTAAGGCGAGAATAGATAAATGTCTCGATCTGTAACACGAAGGGGCGGAAAACCGTTCGTACTGTTACAGAATGAGACGTAAGCCAGGGTCTCTGCGAAACATCTCGATCTGTAACAGATAGGGGAGAAAATGTTCTCTAAATGTTACAGATCGAGACAAAGGGCGGACCGGTCCCAGTTATCCTGGTCGAGCGTGGATTATCGGACGAACGAGCGTGGAAAATCTCCTGCCTAGTGAATGAGCGTGGATAATCTGCCACTTTGGGCCCAGTGGCACGCCAAAAGTGGGAGATTATCCACGCTCGATTTCAAACGGGAGAAAATCCACGCTCGGTCGAGCCAGGGAAGCCCGATCACGACCTATATATAGGTGCAAATGAGTCGTTATCGAAGTAATATTCTGCAGGCTCACTCCACTACGCCAAAGTGTTCCCTCGGGAAATGTCACCGCTACATGCAAATCCACCGTCCTCTATATCCAAACTCAGCAAAACAGCAGGTCAAAGGTATATAGATACGCCCGGCACCGTGTATCTAGAGGTTTTCGTTGACAGCCCCCAAGGTTGCATCGTATTATCTTTTTCGTTCGCGGGGGCGGCGGTCCAAAAGACCAAAGAACCTGCGGATACTTGAACGATTGGGAGTTTGCCCGAGTGGTTAATGGGGACGGGCTGTAAACCCGTTGGCTCTGCCTACATAGGTTCGAATCCTATAGCTCCCACCCGTCAAGTGCCTGTATAGCTCAGTCGGTAGAGCACTTCGTTGGTAACGAAGAGGTCACCAGTTCAAGTCTGGTTGCAGGCTCCATCCGGCGGTGTAGCTCAGTTGGTTAGAGCACACGGTTCATACCCGTGGCGTCACTGGTTCGAATCCAGTCACCGCTACCATAGGTAACACGGTGGCTTCTCAATAGTATGTTGAGAGGCCACTATGGTATAAAGGCAAAGTCCCGTCCGGGGACGACCTGTTTAGAGGAGGGCTTTATGGCCAAAGAGAAGTTTGAGCGCACTAAGCCGCATGTTAACATCGGCACCATTGGTCACGTCGACCACGGCAAGACCACGCTGACCGCTGCCATCACCAAGGTTCTCTCCGAGACCGAGGGCTGCAAGGCTGACTTCACTGCGTTCGAGAACATCGACAAGGCTCCCGAGGAGCGCGAGCGCGGCATCACGATCTCCGTCTCCCACGTTGAGTACGAGACCGCTGCCCGTCACTACGCTCACGTTGACTGCCCGGGCCACGCTGACTACGTCAAGAACATGATCACCGGTGCTGCTCAGATGGACGGCGCTATCCTGGTCATCGCTGCTACCGACGGCCCCATGGCTCAGACTCGCGAGCACACCCTGCTCGCCCGTCAGGTCGGCGTTCCCTACATTGTCGTCTTCCTGAACAAGTGCGATATGGTCGACGATGACGAGCTCATCGACCTCGTCGAGATGGAGACCCGTGAGCTCCTCTCCGAGTACGATTTCCCCGGCGACGACATCCCCGTCATCCGTGGTTCCGCTCTGGGCGCTCTCGAGGGCGACGCCAAGTGGATGGACGCCATCCGCGAGCTCATGAAGGCCGTCGACGAGTACATCCCGACGCCTGCTCGTAACAACGACCTCCCCTTCCTGATGGCCGTTGAGGACGTTATGACCATCTCCGGCCGTGGTACCGTTGCTACCGGCCGTGTCGAGCGCGGTGAGCTCAAGCTCAACGAGCCCGTCGAGATCGTCGGCATCAAGGATACCCAGAACACCGTCGTTACCGGTATCGAGATGTTCCGTAAGTCCATGGACTTCTGCGAGGCTGGCGACAACGTCGGTCTGCTGCTCCGCGGCATCAAGCGCGAGGACATCGAGCGCGGCCAGGTTCTCTGCAAGCCCGGTTCGGTTACCCCGCACACCAAGTTCACCGGCGAGATCTACGTTCTGACCAAGGACGAGGGCGGCCGTCACACCCCGTTCTTCGATGGTTATCGTCCTCAGTTCTACTTCCGTACCACCGACGTTACCGGTACGGTCAAGCTGCCCGAGGGCACCGAGATGGCTATGCCTGGTGACCACATCACCATCGAGGGCGACCTCATTCACCCGATCGCCATGGAGGAGGGCCTGCGCTTCGCTATCCGCGAGGGTGGCCACACCGTCGGTTCGGGCATCGTCTCCACGATCATTGAGTAAATTAGCTCTTTGATATAGCTGACTTAGAGAACCCGGCACTTTTAGCGTGCCGGGTTCTTTTCTACGCAGGGTTTATTGCCTGTCGATTGCGCTTCGCTCGCACTTAGGCCGAGCGTGAGGGATCGATTAGATCTCGCTGGCTTCATTGATGTGTTCCAAATATGAATGGATCCAGCGAGAACCAATTGATTCGAGGTTTTCATTGACAGCACTTACGTAGAGCTGATAAAGTACCAACTCGTGCCCGTACGGGGCGGAAATGAAAGGTTCAGGATACATGCGTACTCTAGTTACTCTTGCGTGCACTGAGTGCAAGCGCCGCAACTATACGACCACCAAGAACAAGTCGACCATGCCTGATCGTATGGAGATCAAGAAGTATTGCCCCTGGTGCCGTCACCACACGCTGCACAAAGAGACTCGCTAGTCTCTAGTCACATACGCCAGTAGTTCAATTGGTAGAGCATCGGTCTCCAAAACCGAGTGTTGAGGGTTCGAGTCCTTCCTGGCGTGCCAGTCATTATTCCGTAAGCTCCCACTTGGGGGCTTACGGTTTACTCATGTATAAGCGCATTGCGCGGAGGTAACCCAAATGGCCAACAAGAAGAACAAGAAGAAGGCTCAGCAGCCGGCACCTGCCAACAACGCTGCCGCCAACTCCAAGGTTGAGGCCAAGAAGGCCGTTGCCAAGAAGAACGAGAAGGCTGCGAAGTCCAAGAAGAATGAGAAGCCTGGTTTCTTCGCCCGCACCAAGAAGTATTTCGCTTCGGTCAAGTCCGAGATGAAGCGTGTCACGTGGCCCGATAAGAAGGAGCTCGTGAACTACTCGGTTGTTGTTTGCGCTTCTCTGATCGTCGTCGGCGTCGTCATCGCTCTGCTCGATGCTGGCTTTGGCGAGGCTCTTGCTCTGTTCTCTGGATTGAGGGGCTAAACCATGTCTAAGCGTTGGTACGTCGTTCACACTTACTCTGGATACGAGAACCGCGTTAAGTCCGATCTCGAGCATCGCATCGAGACCATGGGCATGCAGGACCGTATCTTTGATATCGAGATTCCTATGGAGCGCGTCACCGAGATCAAAGAGGGTGGCAAGCGCGAGACCAAGGATTCCAAGATCTTCCCGGGTTATGTCCTGGTCCGCATGGAGATGGATGACGATGCTTGGACGTGCGTTCGTAACACGCCCGGCGTCACCGGTTTCCTAGGCGGCAACGGCAAGCCCGCTCCGCTTTCCCGCGACGAGTACAACAAGATGACTCGTCGTCCCGGTAAGGGCGATTCGCCCAAGCGCACCTCGGTTGATATTCAGGTCGGCACGTCCGTCCGCGTCACCGATGGCCCGCTTACCGACTTTGATGGCAAGGTCTCCGAGGTTAACACCGAGGCTGGCAAGCTCAAGGTCACGCTGATGATCTTTGGCCGCGAGACGCCGGTCGAGCTCGACTTTAACCAGGTCGCTGTCATCGCTTAAGTTTTCGTCCGTTCGCGCGAGCGTGCTTCTTCTGTGACTGCTCATCTCAGGAGTGCTTCTAACACGTGCGTGCTTACGATATAGCAAGTACTTCACACTCGTGATTCGAAAGGAATGACCATGGCTGAGAAGAAGGTTGCCAACGTCATTAAGCTCCAGATTCCTGCTGGTGCAGCTAACCCCGCTCCTCCCGTCGGCCCCGCCCTGGGCGCTGCTGGCGTGAACATCATGCAGTTCTGCCAGGCCTTTAACGCCGAGACGCAGGACAAGAAGGGCGACATCATCCCCGTTGAGATCTCTGTCTACGAGGATAAGTCCTTCTCCTTCATCACCAAGACCCCGCCGGCGGCTCACCTCATCAAGAAGGAGCTGAACCTCAAGTCTGGTTCTGCTAAGCCCCAGGCCGACAAGGTTGGTCAGCTCTCCCAGGAGCAGCTCACCAAGATCGCCGAGATCAAGATGCCGGACCTCAATGCCAACGACATTGACGCCGCCAAGAAGATCATCGCCGGTACCGCCCGTTCCATGGGCGTCACCATCGCTGAGTAGCGATTTCTTTAGGTAATGACGGGTGCTCCGACCGGGGCGCCCGTTATATGTGTGCAATAGGGCACACGATACGATGTGGGAGGGCTCACGCCCGTTTAACCACAGGAGGTAATGCACATGGCTAAGCATGGTAAGAGCTATAACGCCGCTGCCGAGAAGATCGACCGCGCCACGCTCTACACCCCCCTTCAGGCTGCCAAGCTCATCAAGGAGCTCGACACCGCCAAGTTCGACGAGACCGTCGAGGCCCACTTCCGTCTGGGCATCGATACTCGTAAGGCTGACCAGAACATTCGTGGTTCCATCTCTCTGCCCCACGGCACCGGCAAGACCGTTCGTGTTGCCGTCTTCGCCGAGGGCGAGAAGGCTCGCGAGGCCGAGGCTGCCGGCGCCGACATCATCGGTTCCGACGAGCTCGTCGCCCAGATTCAGAAGGGCGAGATCAACTTCGACGCCGCTATCGCTACGCCGAACATGATGGCCAAGGTTGGCCGCATCGGTAAGATCCTTGGTCCCCGTGGCCTCATGCCGAACCCCAAGCTCGGCACCGTGACCATGGACGTCGCCAAGATGGTCTCCGAGCTCAAGGCTGGCCGCGTTGAGTACCGCGCCGACCGCTACGGCATCTGCCACGTGCCCCTGGGCAAGAAGTCCTTCTCCGAGCAGCAGCTCGTCGAGAACTATGCTGCCCTGTACACCGAGATCCTGCGCGTCAAGCCCTCTTCTGCTAAGGGCAAGTACGTCAAGTCCATCTCCGTGTCTTCCACCATGGGCCCTGGCGTCAAGGTCGATCCCGCTGTCCAGCGCGACTTCCTGGCTGAGTAACTATTAGTTACTGCCTGAGCAAAGCAAGCATTGCTAAAGAAACCCGGTTCTGCCTCGTGCAGGACCGGGTTTCTTGCTATCTCGGGCCAAAACCACCACAAAGGGGACAGGCACCTTTGTGGTGGTTTTGGCACTTTGGCGTCAATGCTATGGCATCGCAGCGAGCCGGTTCCAAGTGCCCCAGGTCGCCCCGAAAGAGGAGCGACGCGTACTTTGGTACGCGAGCGACGGCTTGAGGGGCGAGATGGGGTGCTTGGGGCCGGCGCAGCGTCAAGCCTTAAAAGCGGTTACCAGGGTGTTCTGGCGGTAGAGGACTCGATGGCCTCGTGGCGCTTGAGCTCGCGTCGCATGGTTTGCGAATTGAGCCAGGCTGCTTGCCAACCACGTGCGGGGTAGTGCGTTTCGTCGAGTTCAAACTGCGTGTAGCCGCAGGCGTTGATGATTGTCGTTCCGCACGCATGTTGCCGCTCGCGCTTAAAATCGGGACCGTAGCATTGGTGCACATGCCCGTGCACCATGTAGTCGGGATTCCAGGACTCGAGCGCTGTGTTAAAGCATTCGAATCCTCGATGTGGCAGATCATCCAGATCGCCCATGCCGGCGGCGGGCGCATGGGTCAGCAGGATATCGCAGCCGCCGACCATCCTCACTTTGCGTGACAGCTTGCGCACGCGCTTGGCCATCTCGCGCTCGGTGTACATGTTGGCGCCATCTCGGTAGCGTATGGAGCCGCCAAGCCCCGCAATGCGGACGCCGCGGTACACGTAGACGGCGTTTTCGACGCAGATGCAGCCACCCGGCGCATGACGTGCGTAGCGGTCATCGTGGTTGCCGCGCACGTAGATGAGCGGCTTGTTGATGACCGTGACCAAAAACTCAAGATAGTCCGGCTCCAGATCGCCAGCGGACAAAATCAGGTCGACACCCTCAAAGCGTTCCTTGCGAAAACACTCCCAAAGGCATCGTTCTTCGGTATCGGCTACGGCAAGGATCTTCATAGGGCGGTAACTCCCGGCTCATTGTCGAGCTGCGGTATCGTGCCCACCACGTTGTCGGCCAGCCAGTTCATCTCGACAATCTGCGTGCTCGGCAGCGGGGGAAAGCCCTCGATCTGCACCACGCCGTCTTGACTATGGAGCTCGCCGCCAAATGGATTGATGGAGCCCTCGACGATGCCATTGCGGAGCAACTGAACAAGCTTACGCGTCTGATAGGGCAGGCCCGGGGCGTAGCGAATGTCGATAACGCCCGAGCTCATGCCGTACCAGTAGTTGACGGCGCGAACCTGGCTGTCTTCACTGGTCTCATCCCAGGTGCCATGCAGCAGGCTTCGCACGATAAGCTCGTAGTATCGACCCCAGTTCCATACCGGCATGGCGATGCCGACGACCTTGCCATCGACCAGGCGGTGAAGTCCGTAGGCCGTGGGGTCTTCGAGCGACTTTGACATGTCGGCGCCGGTCATAACACTCACGCCTTCGCGGCACATGGCTTCGGCAAGACCGCCGGCGGGCACATCGCCCCAGGTGAGGATTACCTGCGCGCGAGGGTCGCGCCGCGAGGCACCGATGGCAAAGGCGGTGAGCTCGCGGAGCGCGCCCGAGGCGAAGACCGACGCGTGGTAACCGATGCGGTGGTTGTCCGCCATGCTGGCGGCAAGGGCGCCCAGGAGGAACTTGGCCTCGTACATCTTTCCAAAATACGAGCGCACGCTTTGGTGGGGAAGGCCGATAGAGCAGTTGAGGAATCGCACCTGGGGATACTCAACGGCAGCCCTGAGCGTATATTCCATCAGGCGGTGCGAGGTCGAGAAGATGACGTTGTCTCCATGTTTGACAGCCGTTTCCACGGCGGCGTAGAACACGTCCGGATCGTGACAGTCCTCGAACGCCTCGGTGCGCACGATACCGTCAAAGTGCTCATCGAGATACTGGCGTCCTTGGTCGTGCAGGCTGTCCCAGCTCGACGAGGCGCAAGGGCATTCATGGATAAAGGCGATGCGCAGGGGGCTGGCCGCCGAATAGACGGTCTTGCCCATAAAGAAGTTGAGCACACCGGAAGTGGACTTGGCGGGCTTCTCCTCCTCGTCGACGCTCGGTGCTTCGACTAGATTGACCTTGTCCTCGTCATTTTTGCCGGCAATGACCAGCTCACGCCAGATCTTGCACAGGCGGTTAACGACGATATCCGTCGGCGTATCCAGCAGGCGGTCCTGGTTGTACACATTGAGGTAGACGAGCATGGCGTCGGCGGGCGTAATGTCCAGGTGGTCGCCGCCTGCGCGAAGGTAGGCGCGCTTAAAGAGCAGGAAGGTATGGCGCAGGTAGTCGACCTTTTTCTGCGGCCATTTTTCGATAAGGTTCTGACCGAGCATCTTGGCGAGCGTTTCGTAGCTTCCCTCACGCGAGAACTCGATCTCGTATAGGGGGCAGACGCGCCAAAACGCGCAGAACTCGCCGTACAGGCGGCTTTCGACGGAATCCCATGTGCCGGGGTAGAGACGGGTGACCTTGGCCGAAACCGTCGGGGCGTCCAGGAATTTGAGGACGCTGACGCGCTTGTTGCCCTCCTGGACATAGAACCGATGCATGAACTCGGTGACGATGATGGGGTCGCGATAGCCCTCGGTCACCTGGATGTCGTAGAGGTTGGACCACTTGCGGGCGAACTCGGTGCTAAACGGAAGCAGGGGCATAAAGTTGCACGAAAAAGCGGACTGACGGCCCTTGGTAACCGTGCCGACGACCATTTCGAGCGGAATGTCCCTCAGGCCGACGCTCTCTCGCTGACCTAAGGGGAGCTGGGCAACGAGGCCGTCGAGATCCGTAAGGTACGGGTGCTCGCTTTGGCTGATGGCGCGACGGCGTCCCTGCTCGCCGCGCTTGCGTGCTTGACGATAGGCCTCTTCCATGGTGTCTACTCCCTTAGTCGTTTAAACAACGATATAAACCATGGTACCACGATGCGAAACCACCACAAAGGTGCCTGTCCCCTTTGTGGTGGTTTTAGGCGATGATGGGGGCGATGGCGCGGATGCAGGCGTCGGCTGCCGTGAAGGTGGTGCTGTCGTCGCTGACGATAAAGATGATCTTGCCCTTGATGCCAAAGTCGCCGATCTCGCTAAAGAGCACGTAGGGCTCCTTGTCAAAGCCCGAGATGGGAAGCACGGCGGCCTTGGTGGCGTCGGTGAGCTCATCTGCCAGCGCGTCCAGTGAAGCCCACTTGGACGTGTCCTTGACCGCGACGGGGACGGCCACGCGCCCAAAGGGCATGAGGTGCACGAGCGTGTTCTTGGAGATGTTGGAGTTGGGGACGATGATGGTTTGCCCGCAGGCGTCCTCGATGGTCGTATGGCGCCAGGTGATGTCTTGGACCACGCCCGACACGCCGCCGACCTCGATATTGTCGCCGGGCTTGATGATGCCCATAAAGGTCACCTGCATGCCACCGATAAGGTTTGACAGCGTGTCCTGAAAGCCGAGCGAGATGGCGATGCCGCCGACGCCAAGAGCGGCGACGAGGGCGTTTGCGTTAATGCCAAAGCAGTTGTCGAGGATAAAGCTGCCGCCGATCATCCAGATGATGGCGCGCGCGATGTTGATGAAGATGCTTGATGAAGGGAGTGGGTTATCGTCGCGGTTGAGCAGGTGGTACAGGGTCTTGGACGCGACCTTGGCGGCAACGGCGGTGCCGATGGCCAAGATACCTGCCCAGATGATGTTGTGGACCCATCGTTGTGCAAAGAAATGAAGAATTGGCTCAAACAATTCCATGTAGGGAAACCTCCTCATAATCGTCCAACCATGATACCCACCAAGAAGCCTGTCCGATCACGTCGGACGCGTCGATAACTTGAGACGGGGTGGCCGCGGTGGCGTAGGCTGGGGCGCCGGCGAGCACGCCGGCAAGGAGCGCGGCGGTTAAGGCGAGACGGGGGAGGAGTCTTCTCATGGCAGTTTCCTTAGTTCTCTTAACCAGTGGTCCCTGCTGACGCTGGATTATCGACATAATATGCGAAAACCGCCGCAAAGGTGTCTGTCCCTTTGCGGCGGTTTTGACGTTTGCGCAGATAAAACCTGCCAAAATAAACCTGTCCCTTTTTGGCAGGTTTTAGCTCAGCAGCATGCGGTCGTTGGCGAGCTCGCCGCCCGAGACCTCCTCGAACTTCTGCAGCAGGTCGGCCACGGTGAGCGACTACATCTCGTCGCCTGCCACGTCGTAGATCACGTCGCCCACGAGCCTCAAGATCAGAAGGTTGCC
>CAJMPM010000038.1 GCA_905215225.1 uncultured bacterium | reverse complement strand
GTGCTTAGACGGCTGCCCAGGGCCATCTTGATCTGCGGCGCTTCCTCTGCCTCGTGAACGTCGTTATCGATCTGTTTGATCTCGTCCACCAGCATGCGGCTCGAGATACGCGTGACACCCTTGCCCATGACGACGGCTTGAATTGTACCGTCACTCGATACCACGGAGCACGCGCGGCCCTCCTCACGTGCCTCGATGCAGAGCTTCTGCACCACGGTGTCGGCAGAGACGCCTGTCGGCGAAAACTCGATGCGCACGCCGCGGGCCGGCAGGTTGGGGCGCTCGTTGGAGATATTGCCCGCGCCGTCGAACACGATCACGGCCTCGTAGCGGCCCTGGGCAAAGGCGGCGACGTCGTTGATGAGGGCGGTGCGCGCCATATCGTGAACGTCGCTGGAATACGGATCGTCGGAATGGTCGTATACGAGCTTTTCGTAGCGTGGCGTGCAGTGGATCACATTGTAGCCGTCGACCACCAGCAGCTCGGGCTTATTGGAGTGCACCGTCGAGACCGGATCGGCGATGGCTTGCGCAAACGCATTGCCGCCCACGCCATAGGTCGCGGCCGAAACAATCGGCTTGGCCGAGCCTTCGCCAAAGCGCTTGGCCTTGGACTTGGCGCGGTTCTTCTTGGACATGCGCTACTCCTCCCCCATGAGCTCGCCGGCGGTGCGGCGCAGCCACTCAAAGCACAGCGCCGGCGTTGCCTGGGCAACATTGAGGCTCTCGGTCATGCCGCGCTGGGGAAGCTTGGTCATAAAGTCGCATTTCTCGAGCACCAGGCGCGAGATGCCGTCGCCCTCGGAGCCCATGACGAGCGCCACGCGGCCCTCGAAGGGAGCATCCCAGCAGCTGCCCTCGGCGTGCTCGGAGGCGCCGCCCACCCAAAAGCCAGCGGCCTTGAGGTCATCGAGCGCTCGGGCGATATTAGGAACCTGTGCGATGGGCAGATGCATGACGGCGCCGGCAGAAGTCTTGTAGCTGCCGACGGTCACACCGGCGGCGCGCTTGTTGGCGATGATGACGCCCGCTGCGCCCACGACCTCGGCGGCGCGCACGATGGCGCCAAAGTTGCCGTCGTCAGTCACATGGTCGAGCACCACGACAAGTGCCGGACCCTCGCCTGCGCGGTCGAGGATATCGGCGACATCGGCATAGGGGAAGTTGCCAACCTCGAGCGCGATGCCCTGGTGAGCGCCATGGCTCGACAGCACATCGAGCTGTGCACGCGGCACATACTTAATGCGGACGCCCGCGGCGTTGAGGTCGTCGACCAGGCGCGACAAGGCGGCGTCGCGCTCCCCGCCCTCGGCAATGAGCGCGCACTTGATGGGAAAACCAGTGCGCAGCGCCTCGGCGGCAGCACGACGACCTTCGATAAACTCGCCCTTGGGAGCCTGGACAGCGTCGCGGTTTCGATCGCGCTGCGGACGCGCAACCTGGGCGCGATCGCGCTGGCCCTTGGGAGCGGCAGCGCGATCATTGCGGCGAATCGGACGCGAGCCAGAAGCAGCCTGCTTGCCGCCACGAGGCGCACGCTTGCGATTGTCGGCCATAAAGCGACCTCCTAAATACAACTATCAAACGAAACAAATAGACCGACCGCCCGAGGAGCGTCAGATTGCCTTGAAAGAGGAGGGCATAGACCTTGAGGTCATGCCCGACGTTTGAAAGGCAAGGTGCCGTGGCTCGGGCGGTCGGTACGGGTTTTCCAAGTGCCCAAGATTACCGTGAAAGAGGAGCGACGCGTACTTGAGTACGCGAGCGACGGTTTGAACGGCAAGGTCGAGCGCTTGGGAAACCCGCGGGGATTAGAGAGATTTGATACGGGTGCCGGCGGCGGTATCCTCGATCGTCAGCCCGAGGTCCTTGAGCTGGTCGCGGATGGCGTCGGCCAGATCCCAGTTCTTGGCGGCGCGGGCCTCGGCGCGGGCCTCGAGAATCTTGGCAGCGGCCTCGTCCACGTCGTCACCCGTGTAGGCAACCAGGCCGGCGGCAACGCCCAGCAGGCCCAGCGGCAACTCGACCTTGGGCTCGGGAAGCTCGACGCCAAACGTATCGAGCAGCTCGGTCAGCGTATCGGCGGCAGCCAAGACTGCGGCCTTGTCGGCAGCATCGCCCGCCTGCTCCAGATACTGATTGCACTCGGTGACAAAGCCAAAGACGGCACCCATGGCACCAGCGGTGTTAAAGTCGTCGTCCATGCACTCCTTAAAGGTGGCACGAGTCTCGGCGGCCTTGGCGGCAAACGCCTCGGCGGCAGCCGCATCGGCATCGGCCGTCGCATGGTTCGCGGCCCAGCGCAGGTTCTCGACCGTACCGGCGATACGCGTGAGCGAGTTCTCGGCACCCTCCAGGCGCTCCCAAGAAAAGTCGAGCGGCGAGCGATAGCTCGTCTGCAGCATCAGCAGGCGCAGGGCGGCAGCGGAGTGCTGTTCGAGGACCTCGGCCAGCGTAAAGAAGTTGCCGAGTGACTTGGACATCTTCTCGCCGTCAACCAGCAGCATGCCCGTGTGCATCCAGGTGTTGGAGAAGCCCTGGTGCCAGGCGCAGGTGGCCTGGGCGCACTCGTTCTCGTGATGCGGGAAAGCAAGATCGGAGCCACCGCCGTGGATATCGATCGGGGTACCCAGGTAGCGATGCACCATGGCGGCGCACTCGGTGTGCCAACCGGGACGGCCCTCGCCCCAGGGGCTCGGCCAGCTGGGCTCGCCGGGCTTGGCGGCCTTCCACAGGGCAAAGTCGAGCGGGTCGATCTTGTCCTCGTTCTCCTCGATGCGCGCACCAACCATAAGGTCGTCGATGTTGCGGCCCGAGACCTGACCATAGTTGGGATCGCTGCGCACGGCAAAGTACACATCGCCGTTATCGGCTGCGTAAGCGTGGCCCTGCTCGATAAGCGTCTTGATCATGGCGATCATGGGGCCGATCTCCTTGGTGGCGCGGGGGCGCACATCGGGATCGAGCACGTTGGCGGCGCGCATGACGCCGATGAACTTGTCGGAGAACTCCGTCGCGACCTCGGCAGCCGTACGGCCCTGCTCGTTGGCGCGCTTGATGATCTTGTCGTCGACATCGGTGAGGTTCTGGGCGAACGTGACCTCGTAGCCGCTCGCGATGAGCCAGCGTCGAATCACATCGAAGCTGATGAACGTGCGGGCATTGCCGATGTGGATGTTGTCGTAGACCGTGGGGCCGCACACGTACATGCGAACCTTGCCGGACTCGATGGGCTGGAACTCTTCCTTTTTATGGGTAGCGCTGTTGTAGATACGCATTCGTTACTCCTTAACGGTTTTCTGTAGCAGGCAGACGGCCCAGGCGCCGATTCCCTCACCTTGGCCTTCCCAACCGAGCTTTTCGGTCGTGGTGGCGGCGACGCCTACATTTTCGACGTCAACGCCCAGGGCATGGGCAAGGTTGGCGCGCATGGCATCGCGGTGCGGGGTGATCTTGGGTTGCTGACAGGCAATGGTGCAATCGGCATCGACAAACTCAAAGCCCAGCTCGCGCGCATAGTCCATCACGCGAGCGAGCAGCACCATCGAATCAGCACCCTCGTAGGCAGGATCGGTGTCGGGGAATAGCTTGCCGATGTCTCCCCCGCGGCAGGCGCCCAGAATGGCGTCGGCCAAGGCGTGCGCGAGCACATCGGCATCCGAGTGGCCCAGCAGACCGCGCTCGTAGGGAATGTCGACCCCGCCGATGATACATCGACGCCCCTCCACCAAACGGTGGACGTCGTAGCCGTGGCCAATGCGCAGGTTACTGAACATGGGGAAGGTCCTCTCCCTCGGCCATGCGGCCGAGCAGAATCGCGGTTACGGGACGCAAGTCCTCGGGCACCGTCACCTTAAGGTTGTCGCGCGGGCTCTGGACGCAGCGGACACGCCCACCCATGCGCTCTACCAGCGACGAATCGTCTGTGCCGATAAAGCCCTCGGCAATGGCTGCAGCGTGGGCGCGCTTCATAGCATCGACGCTAAAGATCTGCGGCGTCTGTGCAGCCCAATAGAGTTCGCGCGGCGGCGTCTCGACGATGTTGTCGCCATCGACAATCTTGAGCGTGTCGATTGCGGGCTGACCGCACACGACACCGTCGAGCGAGCGGTCGCCCACAAGCACGTCGATCGCATGATCGATGGCCCCGGTCGTGATGAGCGGACGAGCGCCGTCGTGAATGGCGACGTATTCAAAGCCTGCCGGAACCGCATACACGCCGGCTCGGGTGGAATCCTGGCGGGTATCGCCGGCATCGGCAAAGCTGATGGGCGTGTCATAGTCAAACGGATCAATGGCCAGGCGGCGCATCTCGGCACGACGCTCGGCAGGGCACACCACGACGATGTGGCCGACCTTATCGCTACGGTCAAATGCGCGGATGGACCAGCTCATAAGCGGACGACCCGCTACATTGACGAGCTGCTTGCCACCGGGGTTACCAAAGCGCTGGCCGCTGCCGCCGGCAACGACCACGGCGCATACGGGCGCCATTATGCGTTCCCCTGTTTGGTGCCCTTCATGCGGTACAGCGAGTCCGCAAGAATGGCAGGGTTGTTGACGCCAAAGTCGCCCAGGCGCTCCGGATCCTCGCTGATGTCGTCCATGAGTTCCTGCAGCGAGCCGTACTCGTCGACGATCTTCTCGGCCACGCCGTCGCGCACGACGGACACACGCGAAAGCGTGCGCAGGCCCAGCGGCGTCATGACAGAGTCCTCGTCCAGGTCGTCATAGCCCAGAACCGCCGCCACGTGTTGCGGGTCGGACAGGTCCTTAGGCGTCATACGAGCAAGCTCGGCACGAATTTTCTCGGCGTTTGCCTCGGAGGAGTCACTCGCGTAGTCGCGGATCATCAGGTCGTACTCGGTATCCATGCTGGAGCCGGCGAGCTGCTCGAGCTGCATCTGCACGAGCTTGCCCTGGTTGCCCAGCTTGACAATGCAATCCTTAAGCTCGGTCTTTGCCTGCTGCATGATCTCGAAGCTCGAGAAAATACCGGTAATGTCGGCGAGTGTAACGTAGTCGTCGAGCTCGAGGGCCGTCAGGCGCAGCAGGGAGCGATCGAGCGACTGACGGGTGGTCTGAAGCGTGGCGACGAGCTGGTTGACCGAGCTCATGATGGTGGTGACGGGCTGAATCTCGTAGCTCTTGCCGTGAACGTACACGTTAACGACGGCACGACGGGCCGAGACCGAGATCACGATGGCATCCGTGAGCACCGACATGCGAGCGGCGGTGCGGTGGCGCATACCCGTCTCGCTCGTGGCAAGCGAGGGATCGGGATTGAGGTGGAAGTTGGCGCGCAGGATCTGGGTGAGGTCGCCGTCGATGACGATGGCACCGTCCATCTTGGAGAGCTCGAACAGACGGTTCGAGGTGAACGAAATGTTGAGCGGGAAGCCGTCGTTACCGGCAGCGAGCACGTTTTCGGTGTCGCCGACGCAGATAAGGGCGCCCAGGTGACCGGCGATGATCATGTCGAGGGCGGTGCGGATCGGCTGGCCGGGGGCAGTCAGGCGAATAGCCTGTTCCATACGCTTTTGCAGCTCGTTCTTATCCAAGGCATCGCTCCCATCGTATACGCTCCATAAACGCTAAATAGTTTCTCACGGTTTGTCCCCGCGGCGCTTGCGAAATCCGATGCTTACAGAATGAGCGAACACAGCTGAGAGCCCAACCCAAATGGGCTGCTTATGTGGTAGCATCGGGGTTCACATGAATGAGGGAGTAGTCGCGTGGCCGGGTTCGCCTCCGGTGGCGCGGCAAGTCAACATACTGGCCGAAACGGTCTGGCTTGCCTTAATGAACGAGACTCGTGGTTGTGCGCGCAGCGCGTACGCCACGGGTCTTTTTTGTTATTCCCCCAAGAGGTACACGCGGGCTCGCCCGCAGAGAGGGAGCCAGACTATGGGACTCGCAGAGCTCGTGTTGCTCGCCGTTGGCCTTTCGATGGACGCCTTTGCCGTTTCCATCTGCAAGGGTCTCGGCATGAAAAAGATCAACCTTAAGGTCGCCGTGGTGCTCGGCCTGTTCTTTGGCGGCTTCCAGGCCGGCATGCCCGTAATCGGATGGGCGCTTGGCAGTCAGTTTATGGGCATCATCGGCCCCATCGACCACTGGATCGCCTTTATCCTGCTCGCCTTCATCGGCGGCAAAATGCTGTGGGAAGCCTTTACCGAGGACGAGGATGAAGGCGACGGCAAGGATGCCGAAAAGATTGACCTGGTCGAGTACCTGCTCCTCGCCATTGCCACCTCAATCGACGCCCTAGCCGTAGGCATCTCGTTTGCGGCGCTCTCGGTTGACATCGTTCCCGCCGTATCGCTTATCGGCGTCACAACGTTTATCTTCTCCATCGCCGGCGTAGCGATCGGCCACACCTTTGGCGCGCGCTACGAAAAACCCGCCACCATCGTGGGTGGCGTCGTGCTCATCCTCATCGGGCTTAAGATCTTGCTTGAGCATCTGGGGATCCTCGCGATATAAAAAACGCCTCTCATAAGCTCAACGTCAATGTAGAAGTCTCATGCAAAGTTTTGCATAAGCCCTTTTCGTGCAGACTTTTGCATGTCATACTGATATGCAAAAGTCTGCACGTTAGGAGATCGCCGTGGATACCCTTCCCATCACCACACCGCGCCAAGCTGGCATCTACGTGCGCCAGGCACGCGAGGCTCAGGGTCTCACCCGTGCAACCCTCGCTAAAAAAGCCGGTGTTTCGGAGCGCTTGCTCGCATCGCTCGAGCTAGGAGACGCCACCGGCATTCGACTCGACAAGTTGCTGACGATTTTCAATGCTCTTGGACTGGCACTCGCCGCTCAAGGGGATATCGGCGAAGCAAAAAACGAGCGACCAGTCGACGCCCCGCATGCCAATCCGCTGCCTCGCAGCATCCCCAGGCGCCATCACACTCAACGTCCTCATCATCGCAACCGTCGTAGTACCGCCATTCCGGCTCTTGCAGATGCCCCCTTTACATCCGCACTCTACGACGAGGTCTTCGCCGATTTCGCCATGTCCAATCTCGGAGTCTCGATTGCCGCAAACGCATCTAACCAAACCAAGCCCGAAGGGAAATAGCCAATGGCCAGAACATCACTTCGGACCATTATTTGCGGCGTACCTGCGGGAACGCTCACGCAAGATGAGAACGGTCTTATCAGCTTTACCTACGATCATGACTATGACGGGCCAGCCCTATCGACCAACATACCCGTATCGAATCGCACATACGGACAACAGGTCATGAATCCGTACCTGTTTGGCCTTCTACCCGACAGCGAGGACCAACGAAAAGCGATTGCCGCCGAATTCGACGCCAGGCCCAATAATCCCGTTGCGCTGCTCAGCCATATCGGACTCGACTGTCCGGGCGGAGTGCAGTTTTGCGCCGAAGAAGATATCGACGCCGCCTTGCATCGCACTGGCGAATACCGCCCTATAGACGACCACGAGATTGCCTTGCGCCTCAAGTCGATCAGGGATGACCGCGAGGCATCGTGGATGGGCCTAGATGAAAGTTGGTCACTTGGAGGCAACCAGGGCAAGTTCGCACTCGCGCTCATAGACGGTCGCTGGTGCGAATGCGTAGGTTCCTCGCCCACGACGCATATTTTCAAAAATGGCGTTATCGGATTTAAACTTGAAGCTCTTAATGAGTTTGTCTGCATGAACAGCGCCCAGCGCGCGGGTATCGCAACGGCGAACGTTGAGTATCGCTTATTTGAGGACGTACCCGCCCTCATTGTTGAACGCTATGACCGTGTGAAAGCCAAAGACGGAACAATCATGCGTCTACACCAAGAAGACCTCTGTCAGGCCCTTGGAGTGATGCCCGCTCAAAAGTACACGGCAGACGGTGGCCCGACCGCACGCGACATTCAGGAACTCCTCGTCAACACGAGCCATCATCAACTTAACCTGTATCTGTTTACGCAGATACTGTTCTTCAACGCCATTATCGGCGCACCGGATGCGCATGCGAAAAACTATTCCCTGCTACTCGGAAACGGCGGCACGGCCATGATGGCTCGTATGTACGATGTCGCGTCGGGTTTGGCGTATGAGCGCATGCGACGTCGGGCACGCCTTGCCATGAGCGTTGGCGGCGAGAATCGTGTTGGGCGTATCGGACCCAACGCCATCCGCCGATACCATGGCGAAGGCGACCCCGTGCTGGAAGCGGCACTCACCGATGCCGGGCTAACCGAGAAGTTTTGCTTTACAACCATGATGGACCTCGCCTACGAGGTACCCATTTGCATGGAAGAGGTCATGGACGAATACGCCGATCTGCCCGGCATGGCGGACCTGCGCGAGCATATGCTCGGCCCCGTCTGCGAAAACTGCCAGCGCACCCTCGACCTCATCAAGGCGGATATGGGCTAGACGCCAATCAATTTCCCATTTCTTAAAAGAAGAGAGGGGGCACCTGTCGCAAAAGACCGGGTGCCCCCTCTCGTAATGTCATTTGCAATCCGCTAGCACGTGGCTCGGACTGCTGCTAGCGCAATCTTTACGCGGCAAGGCGCTTGAGGACGTCGATGAGCAACTCGTAGAAGCGCTCGGCAGAAGCGAGCTCCATGCTCTCGTCCGGGGTGTGGACATCGGAGAGCGTCGGGCCCACGGCGATGGCGTCCAGGCCGTGCAGGGCCTCGGCGAACAGGCCGCACTCAAGGCCGGCGTGGATGGACTCGATGCGCAGCTCGGAGCCAAAGAGCTCGCGATAGCTCTCGACAAAGACGTCGCGGACCGGCGAATGCTCGGCATAGCTCCAGCCGGGATACTCGAACTCAAACTTGGCGTCGAAGCCCAGGACATCGGCCAGCGTCTGCAGGCGGTCCTTGAACTCGTTCTGCAGCGAGGTGATCGAAGAGCGCGGGGACAGCATGATCTTGACCTCGTCGTCAGAAGTGGCAACCACACCGATGTTGGAGGAAACCTCGACGGAGCCGTCGGTGGCGACGTTGCGGCGAATCACACCGTTGGGGGCAAGACGCAGGGCGCGGATGAGGGCAAGCGCGGACTTCTGGTCCATGGCCTCGACCTCGGCGTTGTCGGCAATCTCAACGGTGCAGGTAAAGCCGGGGTCGAAGACCTCGAGCTCGGCAGTAACGTCGGCGATGATGCCCTTTGCGATCTGGGCCGCGGCCTCGGCGGCAGCGTGGTCGGCGTAGACCAGAACAGCCTTGCACTCACGGTTGATGGCATTGTCCTTGGTGCCGCCGTTAAAGCTAACGATGGCGGGCTCGCCGGCAACCATCAGGCGGTCGATGATGCGGGCCATGATGAGGTTGCCGTTGCCGCGCTCCAGGTGGATATCGCTGCCGGAGTGACCGCCCAGCAGGCCGGAGATGTCGAGCGTGAGGGTGCTACCGGTCTTGTGCTCGCGCGCGATCGGGCAGGTGTAGGTAACGACGACGCCGCCGGCGCAGCTGACGGTGGCAACGCCCTCTTCCTCGGAGTCAAGGTTAATCATGGTGCGGGCGCTAATCTGGGACTTGTCGAGCGTCTCGGCGCCGACCAGGCCAGTCTCCTCGTCGGTGGTGAATACGCACTCGAGGGCCGGATGGGCAATCGAATCGTCGTTGAGCACGGTGAGCATCAGAGCGACGGCGATACCGTTGTCGGCGCCCAGAGTGGTGCCGTTAGCGGTGAGGACGCCGTCCTTGACGACCAGGTCGATACCGTCGGTCGTAAAGTCGTGCTCGACGGAACCCAGCTTGTCGCACACCATGTCGATGTGACCCTGCAGCATCACGGTCGGGGCATTCTCGGCGCCGGCAGATGCGGGCTTGCGAATGATGACGTTGTAGACCTCGTCCTGATACACATCGAGGCCGCGCTCCTTGGCAAACGCGACCAGGAAATCGCTGATGCCCTTCTCGTTGCCAGACCCACGGGGGATCGCGCTGACCTCCTCAAAGAAATGGAACAGCTGGGCGGGCTCGTAGCCGGTAATCTTGTAGTCCATGGTGCCTCCTTGGCGCAACTGGTTAGACAGTAAGACATGCGCCTTGTATATTCCCAGACTTTGCGTGCATAAACCAGTCGAAAACGCCGAGCGCCCTCGCATCATCGGCTAACGGTGGACCGCATAGCGTAACGGTCACAACTTCGCAGTTCTACAAATCGAGGCGCCCTTGCCAGAGCGCCTCGATTGCGCGTATCAAATTGTCGCCACGCCCTACAGCGCCCCAGAGCCGGCTTGCATCATGCCGCCGGGGCCCGAGGTCACGCCGCCGCTCACGGGCGCGGCGTTGCCAGTGTGCGGTGCCGCCGGGGAGGTATCTCCTCCGAGCGTGCCCGCCGGACGC
>CAJMPM010000037.1 GCA_905215225.1 uncultured bacterium | reverse complement strand
GCTCGCCCGAGACCAGCAGCACGTAAGCGTCCTGGTTTTCTCTTCCGTCCGTATATTCCACCACGTCGAAGTCGTAATCGAATATGCCGTCGCGCTCCACGTCGCCCTCGCCAAACCCAAGGGGAAAGTCCACGGGCATGGGGGCAGACCACGTGCCGTTTGCCTTTGTGTGCACCACCAGGCGCGAGCGGCCATTGTCGCCGTAGCGCACCGAGGCGATACGGAACAAGCACTCCACGCCGGCAATCACCGTTAGCTTCATGTGGGCTTCGCTGAGCACGCCGGAAAACAGCACGTTGTCGCTCGAGGGTTTGATGCCGCCACGCTCGTCCTCCGACACGCCGGCAGAATTGGCGTTCGAGTCAGCAACGGCGTTCGTTGCCTGACCGATGTAGGTGTACTCATACATCGGCGCGGCGTTTTCGTCGTTTTCCATCAGTGCGTGGACGAAGTGCTCGATCTGTCCCGTGTCGTCGCTTTCTGCATCCGCCTCGAGCTCAATGCACGTGACCGCTTGATCCCAATCGCGCACGACAGGCGCGACGTTTACGGCAGTGGCCTTAACCTCGGCGCGTGCGAGCAGCTCGGCGTTGGTGACGATGGTGGCCGATGCGATAAATTGCGGCACGCCGGCCGCCTCGATGTTGCCGGGCGTGCCGAAGCGGGCATCCAACGTGTAAGGCGTATCTCCACCCAATGCGAGCTCAGAGCGCTGGAGTACATACTGGTCGCCGTTGTTCACCGACATATTCCACGAATCGAGGAGTGTGGGCCACGACCCCGACCAAGCCTTGGTGGTCCACTTGAACATCACGAACTGGAGTATCACATCGACATCGACGTCTGCACCTACGCGCAGGCGCGGAAGCTGGTGTCCATCAGCCTTCTCGTACCCAATGAACAGCGTGAGGGATGCGGCGCCGCGCACGGCGGACGAAGCGACGCCTGCAACGCCGGCGCCAAAGGTGACGGCAAGCCCGATCTGGATGGTGAACGAGCCCGAGGTGTTTGAATAGTCGAGCGATATGTTTTTGAAAAACGCCGCGCCGCTACCGTGCGTGTGGGCGCCCACGGCGAGCGCCAGTTTTGCCAGCACCCAGGGGTTGACGTTTAGGAAAAACGGCACCGGTCCTAGGGTAAACTGCTCGGTCCAATTGAGGTCGGTTCTTACCTGGAAGAGGGCCTTAATATTGCCGTATGCGGGGTCGTTGTTGTTACCCCAGGTTTTGCCCACCCAATCGTAGGCGAGCGAGCCGTACAGCTGTGTGGCGATATCCATCGTGAACAGCGGCGTGCAATGGTGACGAAGGAGCTTGGTGTTTCTTGGATCGGTGCCCGAACCGGCACTCATACTTTTGTACTGATTCCACTTCCCCTCCATCTCGTCGAGGTAGCGGTTTGCCTGCTTGGCGCCCGACTCACGCGGCGATTTCTTCCAGTACTCCGGATCCGGATTGCCTGAATCGTTCATATAGCTGGCTGGTTTGTATCCTCCGCCAAACAGCACGTATCCAGCAAACGAGAAATCGAAGAGGATCGGAAATGTGGGCATCCAGCACGTGAACTTATTGCCGCCGATACCGGGAAACGCCGCGGGGAAATCAAACGGAGTGATCTCTTGGTCCATGGTGGTGGGAATGATGGTGGTCGAGCCCGATTCCGCCTTTGCGGCCGGCGCGGTGACAACGGCCATGGGGGAGGAGAGCGTGTAGGTTTTGCCCTGGTAGTCGAGGACAAAGCGCAGCTTGCATCCTTCTTCCAGAAGGCTCGATGCCGCGTCGAGGAACTTGTCTTCGAGCGTGAACGTCGCCAGATTATCCGCGCCCGATGCGCTGGCCTTGACTTGGCCAATCTGCGTGACGGTTTCGGATGAGCTGCCCGCAGCGGGCATCACTTTATTGATATGCAACGTTGCCTGCCCGCCCTGCGGCAGATGGGCCTGCACGGTAAAGGCGTGCGTGTCGGGCTGATCGTTTGCTGCTTCGTCCGCTGGCATTGCCATAAACGTGGCGTCGGCGTACTGGATGTCCCATTCGTCGAATGTGAGCTGGCGGAAGTACGGCTCGCCATCGGAGAGCGGACGTGTGGGTGCGGTAATGGCGGTGCCGCCTTGGACACGCGCGAGGGGAATCTCGACATCGCGGTAGCCTGCCATGCTAATGGAAATGCCGCCGTTAAAGTCGTACGCGTCGAGAAGCGTCGCCTCGTCCACGTAGCCTTCCGAAAGCGGCGCGACCTCAAAGATGGCCGTGCCTTCGTCATCGGTAGTGGCGGTGAGCTGCTTGCCTGCGGCATAGCGCGACGTGAGCGTGACCTGGGCACCCGTGATGGGCGTATTCTTGTTGGCGACGTCGACCACGACCACACCGAACATGGTGCGCGAGAGAACGAGCACCCTGAAGGGGTCTTTTTCGTCGGCATGGGCTTCGGTGGGCGCGAACGGCAATATGAAGGCGTTTGCGCTTCCCGGCACGCGCGGCAACATAACGCTCGCCAGCGAGGACGCTCCGGCAACAAGTAACGAACGGCGATCAAGCATTCTGGGCTCCCATCCCGCAAGTATCGGTGGAAATAATCCAATTTTGCGAGAAGGCGTCCCGTGGCGGTAGTGCCGTTCAAGAGTCAAAATGTCCAAATTAATCGAGCGAAGCGCCGGGTTCCGGAACGCGTTCGATGCGCTTGGCAGCCCGGTCGCTAACGCAACATATGCGCGACCAGTTCGGTGCGCGTGCCGATGCCAAGCTTGGCATACACACTGGATAGGCGATTTTTGACGGTGCCCGGCGATACTCCCATATGGCGTGCGATTTCGGCGTTGGTCCACCCACGACAGGCGAGCATGGCCATGGTGAATTCCGTGGTCGTTAGATCGTCGGCTACGTCCTCGCCCGAATCGGGGTTGTGGATGCGCCGCCAGCCGTAGCTGAATCGATACGTGATCTCAATGATGCGCGCGAAATCGTCAGGGTATTGCGATTTTAGGCATGCCTCGATGAGCCCCTGTAAAAGGCCGTGGTGCTCGCCAATGAGCTCGATAAGGCCGTCGGGGCGCGCAATGTCCCAAGTGGCTCCAAAATGCGCTTTTGCGGCGTCGATGTCCTTGAGGCTCATGCATGCCATGGAAGCTGCCAGGTGCAGGAACAGTTCCGAGATCGGATAGCTTCCCTGTTTCATGATCAGGGCGTTTTCCGCCATGCCCAGACTGCGGCCATATTCGCCGCGCAGGTACAGGGCATGCGCCATCACGTAGCTGGCGAACAGGCGCAGGCCCTCGGGCAGATGCGCCGCAAGCGGATAAAACTCTTCGGCGGAATACGGGGAAGGCAAGTGCAGCAGGACGCTCGCGGCCGAGGCGAACAGGATATGTGTGGCGTGGACGGCGGGCGACTCCTCGTCAGTTGGCGTATCGAGGATGCCCGCAAGGCAACGGCGGGCATCGGCGATACGGTTGAGCGACAGACTGGCGTATCCGCAGATAAAGCAGGCGGAATAGCGCAGTGCGGGGTCGGTGGCGTCAAGGTAGGGGCGTGCTGTCCCGGCGGCGAGCGTGGCCTGTCCGCGAAAGTACAGCGCTTCTGCCGTGGCGATGGCGCGCGAATCGGGATCGGAAATGCCTGCGACCGCAGCGTCAATCTGCCCCGGCACAAAGGCGGTGCACATCAACGGCATGGGAACGCATGGGTAGCCATCGCAGTCCATCTTCCATCTCCCAACAGCTGGCAACAATAGCAGCAATTGTACCCCTGTTGCTCGGGACTGGAATTTGTGGGTATCGCCTACGATTATGCCGAACGTATAAAGGGAGGTCCCCGGCATCTGCCGTGTATGCTACGACCTTACCTCCAAGCCCGTCGGCACGGTCGAGCGGGAGTAAGCTTCTACTCTTTTGGGCGAATTGCATTGACGGAAAGGGGTCCCGCGCAAACGTGTGCGGGACCCCTTTCGTTTTACTGTTCGGTTAACGCTGCGGATCGTTTTGGAAGGCTTACGAGCATGGTGGTCCCGTTCTCGGAACTTGCTTCGACCTCTACCGTGCCACCGTGAAGCGCTGCAATCTCCCAAACAAGCGCTAGCCCGAGTCCTGCGCCGCCGTATGCCCTGCTGCGGGATTTGTCTAGACGAAAGAACGGCTGGAAGATGCTCTCACGGTACTGCTTGGGTATTCCCGGGCCCTCATCTTTGACTCGCAAGAGCACGTGGCTGTCGCTGTCGCTGATGGAGACGTTGACAGTCGAGCCGGTGCGGCTGTAACGGATGGCGTTTTCGACCAGATTAAACACCAGCCGATAGAGGAGCGTGTCGCTCCCGATTACTAAAGCGTCTCCAGCACAATTGAGGGCTATGCCCTTATTTTCGGCAAGTGGCGCAAGGTCGGTGAGGACCTCTTCGGACAAGGGACCAAGTTCAACGTCGTCATCGCAAGGAACGCTGCGGAGCTCACTCATCTCGAGCAATACCTTGGTCATTCGAGACATGCGCTCGGTTTGTTCTTGTAGCAGGCCGAGCAGCTCGGCTGTTTCGGGTCGTAAACCGGAGTGCTCGGAGATGAATAGTTCAATCTGTGCTTGCATAAGGGCGAGCGGGGTGCGCAGCTCGTGTGCGGCGTTGCCGGTAAACTGACGCTGTGCAGAGAACCCTTCGCCAAGACGGGCGATCATGTCGTTGAAAGAGGCGCTGCATCGTTGTAGCTCGGTGGGCACATCTTCACTGAGTCTGATTTCGCTTAGGTTGTCAGGCTGCACACGCTCAACCTGGGCTGCAAAAGCCCGTAGCGGTTTGAGCGTACGGCCGCTCACAAAGTATGCCAGCGCGCCGCCAAGGAGTGTGACTCCGGCCGTGATGTACCAGGTTGTCGTGCCAAAAGACTCCTGTGCGTCGTTTACGACGATCGTGACCTCGTTATCGAGGGTCGCTTTCGTTGGGTCGAATGCCTGGGGCGAATCTTCGCCGGTTGCGTTAAGGGCCGAGATGTCACTGCCGATGGCATCCATGTAGCGCATGCCCGTATAGCCGACCAGGCAGTTTGTCAGCACGCATGCTGCACACGTGAGCAGTGCCGTCATAATCGTTATGCGCCATTGCAGCGAAAGCCTTTTCATTCGCTATCCTCCATAACGTAGCCCTCTCCAATCCGATTGCGAATCGGGTCGTATCCCAAAGCGCTGCGCAACTTTTTTCGGAGCGACGAAATATGAACGCGGGTTGCGTTGCTAAAGCTGTTCACGCTGCTATCCCAAACGTGCTCGATAAGCTCCTCTTGACTTACCGGACGCCCCTGATTAAGCATCAGGTATTCCAAGATTCCCGTTTCCTTGCGCGTAAGAGATAAAGCCTCGCTGTCCACGGAAGCGATGCGCGCCTTGGTGTCAAAGCGGAGCTTTCCGCAGGTTAAAACTATGTCGCTTTGTGTAAAGCGTCTGAGGGTAAGGCTGCGAATCCTTGCCGCAAGCTCGTCCAGATGAAACGGCTTGGTGAGGTAATCGTTGGCGCCGGCATCGAGTCCGGCGACTTTATCTGATACTTCGCCACGTGCGGACAGAATCAGTACCTTAGTCTCGCAGTCAGTTTTCCTAAGTTCCCTGAGTACGGTCATGCCGTCGATACGGGGAAGGTTGAGGTCGAGTACCACGAGGTCGAAGGCCTCAACGTCCAGTAGGTCGAGCGCCTCCTGTCCGTCGTGACAGCAGTCGACGCTGTACGCCAAGTTTCGCAAGCTGCGCGCGATTGCATCGCACAGCGCTCGCTCGTCTTCGACGATCAAAATACGCATAACAGTCTCCTTGCACATTCCAAATCGCGCTTAACACGGATTTTATAGTCGATATGGTCCAATGGTCGCGTAACGAAAGGAGTGGTCAGGTTGTTCAAAGCGGTAAAACCCGTGGTACAGGTTGCTTTGTTGATCGTCGGAATTGCCATGGTGTGCTTTGGCGTTATGCGTGGCGAGGCGGATGCCGTGCTGGCCAAAGCGATTAGGCTGTGCTTGGAGTGTATCGGAATTGGATAAAAGAGAAAACACTGCGTCGCATGTTTTGGCTCGATTTCGCGGATTCATTCAGGCGGCGGCAACGATCGTCACCAATATCCACCTGCCAAACTTTGCCAAAGGCGGCATCTATCAGGGCGCGGGAAAAACAGTCTGCGTACCTGGACTTAATTGCTATTCGTGCCCCGCGGCATCGGGTGCGTGCCCCATCGGGTCGTTCCAGTCGGTGGTAGGTTCATCCAAGTTCAACTTTTCTTACTACGTCACCGGTACGCTCATTTTGCTCGGCGTGCTGCTGGGACGCTTTGTATGCGGCTTTCTGTGCCCGTTTGGCTGGCTGCAGGAGCTGCTTCATAAGATTCCCGGCAAAAAGCTTTCGACAAAAAAGCTCAAGGCGCTTACGTATATCAAATACGTTGTGCTGCTGTTTGCTGTGGTATTGCTGCCTGTGCTGGTGGTCAACGATCTGGGGATGGGAGATCCGTTCTTTTGCAAGTACATCTGTCCCCAGGGTGTGCTCGAGGGCGCCATTCCGCTGGCCATTGCCAACGCCGGCATTCGATCTGCGCTGGGGCAGCTCTTTACCTGGAAACTTGCCGTTCTCATTGCCGTGGTAGTGCTGAGCGTTTTGTTCTACCGCCCCTTCTGCAAATGGATTTGCCCGCTCGGCGCATTCTATGCGCTCATGAATAAGGTATCCCTACTGGGAATCCGGGTCGATGCATGCAAATGTGTCTCGTGCGGCAAGTGCTCAAAGGTTTGTCAGATGGACGTTGATGTGGTCCGCGCGCCCAATCATGCCGAATGTATCCGGTGCGGAAAGTGCATCGGGGCCTGTCCCGTCGATGCCATCAGCTATCGCTATGGCCTGGATGTGTCGGCGGAAAAGCTCCCCTTGACCGCCGATAAAAAGTAAACAAGCTTCGACAAAACGGAGGAATGACTATGAAGCTTTCTAAGATTGCGGCCCTGTTTATGGTGCCGGTGCTGGCCTTGTGTCTTGTGGCGTGCTCGGCACCTGGCGGCAATGCGAGCGAATCTGCGAGCTCCGATCCTAAGATCGCAGAACTCACTGCGCAGAAGCCGGCCAATGCCGACGAGGCCGCCGAGCTGTATGCGAAGCTCATGCAGAAGGAGAACGAGATCTTTTCGAGTGATAACGCGCTGTGGGAAAAGGTATTCAATGCGGCAAATAAAGACTCGGCAATGATTGAGGACGGCAGCAATTACGGCGATTTCCTGCTCAAGACCATCGACGGCGCCAAGGATGAGTTCACGGCGGATGAGCTCAAGACGCTCAAGGCCGGTGCACAGCAGATCAAGGAGATCGAGGACAAGCTCGAGAGCCTGGAGAAGGAGTTCCCCGGCTGTGGAAGCACGCCGAGTGCAGGCGAGAGCGTCGACGCTTCGACCGCTGGCATGACGGCTGGTGCCAATGCTTCGAGCGAGGCGACGAAGTTCCCCAGCTTTACGGGCAAGGACCTGGATGGCAACGACGTGAGCAGCGACGAGCTGTTCTCTAAGAACAAGGTCACCGTCATGAACTTCTGGTTCACCACTTGCAAGCCGTGCGTGGGCGAGCTGGGCGATCTTGAGAAACTGAATCAGGAGCTTGCCAAGAAGGGCGGCCAGGTCGTAGGCGTCAATTCCTTTACGCTCGATGGCAACAAGGGCGAGATTGCAGATGCCAAGGACGTGCTGAGCAAGAAGGGCGTGACATATAAGAACATCTGGTTCAAGTCGGATAGCGAGGCCGGTAAGTTTACGTCAAATTTGTTCTCGTTCCCGACAACGTATGTCATCGATCAGAATGGCAACATCGTAGGGGATCCAATCGTGGGAGCCATCAGCTCCGCCGAGCAGCGCGCGGCGCTCGACAGGCTTATCGACCAGGCGATTGCGAATAGCGAGCAGTAAAAAAGCGCAAAGCATGGCGAGGATCGTGCGCCGCTGTGCGAAGTAGTCCGCTCCCTTTCAAGATAAGCTCTACCATATAGAGGTCCCGCTCGGGACCTCTTTTTTTGGGCGCCGTTCCGTTCGTTTTTTGGCGCGGTTCCCCACATTCCTCACTGGCGCCGGCAAAAAATGGGGATAGAGTAGGACAAACGCGTCGAATACGAACGGCGGAGAAGAGCGGGCAGGGTGCCTGTGCAGGAGAGGTTGCCGTCCATGCTGGAGCTCAAAGGAATTTGCAAAAGGTACGTTACGCAGTCGTTTACGCAGGTGGCACTCGACAACGTAAGCCTGTCTTTTCGCGATAACGAGTTCGTGGCCATTCTGGGTCCCTCGGGCTCGGGCAAAACTACGATGCTCAACGTTATCGGCGGACTCGATCATTTCGATTCTGGCGACCTGCTGATCGACGGTATTTCGACTAAGGATTTTCACGATCGCGATTGGGATGCCTACCGCAACAACCGCATCGGCTTTGTGTTCCAGAGCTATAACCTCATTCCGCATCAGACCATTTTGGAAAACGTGGAGCTGGCGCTGACGCTTACGGGCGTGGGGCATGCCGAGCGCCGCCAGCGTGCGCGCGAGGCGTTGGAGAAAGTCGGCCTGGGCGAGCACGTTAACAAGCGCCCGAGTCAGCTTTCGGGCGGGCAGATGCAGCGCGTGGCCATCGCCCGCGCCCTGATTAACGATCCCGAGATCGTGCTGGCAGACGCGCCGCCCGGCGCTTTGGACTCAACGACATCCGTACAGGTCATGGATCTGCTCAAGGACGTGGCGCGCGACCGCCTGGTTATCATGGTCACGCACAATCCCGAGCTGGCGTACCAATATGCCACGCGCATTGTCAACCTGGCGGACGGCAAGATCACCGACGATTCCGACCCTTTCGATGTCGCCGACGCCACGCGCCGTGAGGCCAAGCCTACGCGCAAAACCTCGATGAGCTTTGTGACGGCGCTGGGGCTTTCTGCCCGAAACCTTATGACCAAGAAGGGCCGTACGGCTATGACTGCCTTTGCGGGCTCGATTGGCATTATCGGTATCGCGGCGATTCTGGCGCTGTCCAACGGCGTAAACGGCTACATCAAAAAGGTCGAGGAGGATACGCTCTCGAGCTACCCGCTTACGATCTCCAAACAGGACTACGACCTGTCGTCCATGATGGGCGGACAGGGGGCCGCGGATGATGGCTCGCCTGAAAACGTGGATTCGTCCGACGACAGTGCCGGCGGCAAGGCTCAGGGAACCGATAAGATCCCCGTGGTCACGGCCGTAAAGGATATGTTTGCGAGTGTTAAGTCCAACGACATGACGAGCTTTAAGGCATGGCTCGATGCCGGTGGCGACGGCATCGATAAAGAGGTCAACGCCATTCAGTACGGCTACGGTGTATCGCCGGTTGTCTATCGTGCCGGCAAGGGCGATGAGAAGCCTGTCCGGCTGGTGCCCAACGCCATGACCGAGGCCATGAGCGGAGGCGCGAGCTCGACGGCAACGGTGAGCATGGAATCCATGGGAACCTCGGTCTTTAACGAGATGATCGACGACCAGAGCCTGCTCGACAGCCAGTACGATGTCGTGGCGGGGCATTGGCCTACGTCTGCCAACGAAGCCGTAATGGTGCTTTCGAGCCGCGGCACGGTGGGCGACTATACGCTCTACAGCATCGGTGCGCTGGATATCGATGAGCTCAACGACCTGGTTAACAGTGCTATGGCGGCCGACGGCAAGGTCGAGACGCCCGAGACTGGCACCGATTTTACCTACGACGATGCGCTGTCCACGACGTTTAAGGTGCTGTCGCCGGCCGATGCCTATCGCAAAAACGAAGAGACCGGCATGTGGACCGACATGTCTGGCGACGCTGACTTTATGGCCGCCAAGGTTGCCGACGGTATCGACGTGCACATTGTGGGCGTGGTGCGACCTAACGAGACGGCCAACGCGAGTGCGTTGTCTCCAGGCATTGCCTATACGCATGCGCTGACTTGCCAGCTTATGGAGCGCGCTGCCGATTCGCAGATTGTGCAGGAGCAGCTTGCGCATCCCGAGACGGATGTCTTTACGGGCAAGTCTTTCGACGAACTGCAGGGCGAGGCCAAACAAGGCGTGGATCTGAGCAGCATGTTCAGCGTGGACGAGGCGGCGCTCAAGAGCGCGTTCTCGTTCGATGCATCTGCGCTCTCGGGTGTTGCCGGCGGTATGGACCTTTCTGGTATCGACTTATCCGGGCTGGACATTGACCTTTCGGGCGTTGGGAAGGACATCGATTTCAGCGACATTATGGCCAAAGCGCCGGCTCCAGATTTCTCGGGCATCTTTGACGGTCTGGAGCTCACGCCCGAGCAAATGCAGCAGGTGGGAACGCTTGCCAACCAGCTGTTTGAGGGATTTTTGCAGTCGGAGCAGTTTAAGGCGTTGTCGCCCGAGGATCTTAAGGACGCGTCGAAGCTCGCCGCCGCGTTCTCGACGTATCTTGAGAATGATGCTGTGGCGCAGCAGTGTTTGGCACAGCTCAAGGCGCTCGGCGGCGATGTCCTGGCCGAGCGCCTGCAGCAGGCGATGACCGACTATGTCCAAAATCAGCTGGCTCCGTATCT
>CAJMPM010000036.1 GCA_905215225.1 uncultured bacterium | reverse complement strand
CCAAAGGCCGGCAGGGCCAGCAGGGCGCGCTCAAAACCGACGGCAAAGCCGACGCCTGCCGTGGGCTTACCACCCTCGAGCTCGACCAGGCCGTCGTAGCGACCACCGCCGCCGATGGAGCCGACGCCGGCGCCAGGGGCCTCGACCTCAAAGACAGTACGGGTGTAGTAGTCCAGGCCGCGCACCAAGGTGGGATCCTCGACATACTTGATACCGGCGGCGTCCAAGTAGCGCTTGACCTGCTCGTAGTGCTCGCGGCACTCGTCGCACAGGTTGTCACCCATCAGCGGAGCCTCGGCCATGATCTCACGGCAGTGGTCGTTCTTGCAGTCAAAGGCACGCAGCGGGTTGAGCTCGGCGCGCTCGCGGCACTCATCGCACATCTCGTCTGCGTGATCGAGGATGAACTGCTTGACCTGCTCGCGGTAAGCCGGACGGCACTGGGCGTCACCCATCGAGTTGATGAGCAGACGAAGCTTGGAAAGGTCGAAGCCCAGGCGCTTGTAGAACTCCATGAGCATGATGATGCACTCGGCGTCTGCCGCCGGATCGGGAGCGCCGAGCCACTCGATGCCCACCTGGTGGAACTGGCGCAGGCGGCCCTTCTGGGGACGCTCGCCGCGGAACATGGCCTCGGCGTAGTAAGCCTTAAACGGCGTGGAGCCCTGGGGCACCAGATTGTTCTCGACGACGGCGCGCACCACGCCGGCCGTGCCCTCGGGGCGAAGTGCCAGGCGCTGCTTGGGCTTGAGTTTGGTGTCGGTGCCCTCGGTAAAGACGCGCTCCAGGTTGGCACCGCTGAACACGCGGAACATTTCCTTGCGCACGACGTCGGTCGACTGGCCGATACCGTGGACAAACACGTCCACCTGCTCGATCGCGGGCGTCTCGATGGGTTTAAAACCAAACGGCTCGAACACGCCGGCCGCAATCTGCTGCATCTTTTGCCAGGCGCGCATCTCGGCGCCGATAAGGTCGCGGGTTCCCTCCGCCTTCTGTGCCTGCATGGGCAAACACCTTTCTTTTGTATCGCGTCATAGGTAGTGGACATTATACGGCACAAAGCAACAACGCGGCGGCGCGTCTGACCGAACGAGGGTATGGGGACTCGTTCGGCCAGACGCGCCGCCGCTGTATGTGATCCCTTTTCCTCCGCCCCCTTCGGATCACGTGATCCCTTGGGGACGGAGGAAAAGAGATCATTTCGTAGACCCGTGGCCGCCTTGGAAACCGAATGATGGTACGAGCATCCATTCGGCTTCCAAGGCAGCCACGGACAGAACGGGGCGAACAGAAAAGAGCGACGGACGTCTACTCCCCCGCCACGCTCGCGCGCAGCTTGGCGGCGATGGGCTCGGATGCCAGCAGGAACACGAGCATGACCACGGAGCACGCCAGGCACACGATCCAGGTGCTCGCAAAAGAGCCCGTAGCGTCGAACAGCCCACCCGAGACGCTGGCACCCACGGTGCCGCCGACCATCTCGAGCGAGGTAATGGTGCCCGTGACCTTACCCAGGTCGGCCATACCAAACTGCTTGGACGCGGCGATCGTGGGCGTGATGGTGCCCATGCACGTTCCGATACCAAAGCTCACGGCAGCCACGATGGGGCCGAGGTCGGTCACGGGGAAGCACAGGGCAACGCAAGCGATAATGCACGCAACGGATCCCAGCACGTTGCCAAAGCGCAGGCCAAAGCGATCGTAGATAGCGCCGAGCGAAATCTTGGCGATAACGACGGTAACCATGTAGGCCGAAAGCACGGTACCTGCCCACATGGGGTCGTGGCCGCCCGTGACGATCTTGGCGCCGTTGACGGTAACGCTCGTCATGTTGGTGACCTGGTTGGGCAAGACAGCGCCGTTAACGAGCCCCATAAAGAGGAAGGCGACGACAAGCAGCCAAAACGCCGGGCTCTTCTTGATGCGAGACCAGCCAACGTTAACCTCGGGCGCCGTGTGCTCGTCCTTGTCGCCGGCCGTCGAGACGGACGGATCGCCCGGGTTCTCGCCGAGCGGCTTAAGGCCGATCTCGGAAGGCTTGGTGCGGAAGGAATAGGCCGTGATGGGCAGCGCCGCCACCATGCAGATAGCCGCGAGCACTAAGAAGGCGGAACGCCAGCCAACGCTCACGATAAGCGAGCTCACGATGGGAGACAGAATAGCGCCGCCAAAGCCCGTGCCCGAAAGTGCGATGGAAATGGCAAGGCCTCGCTTGGCCGTAAACCAGTTGGCGGTCACAAGGCTAATAAGTAGTCGGGTCGAGGCGACGGCAAAGCAGCCCGAGACGGCAAAGAGCACGTAGACCTGCCACAGCTCACCGACAAAGCTCATGCCGGCAAGAACGGCAGAGGTGGCGATTACAGTGAGGGAGCCCAAAACGCGACCGCTTACTTTATCGGCAACATGACCGATCACAAGTGAGCCGATAACGCTCACCACGGTGGAGATCACATTGGAGATGTTGTACTGCGCAAGAGAAATACCCCAAGTCGCTGACGATGAGCGGCTGGAACAGGCTCATGCAGTTGACGAAAATCGTGTAGCACGTGGCCATGATCACGAAGCCGGAGGCCACCACGAGCCAGCCGGGGAAGAACTTACGCTGCTGGGACATACTGCTCCTTTTTAACAAACGAATAGCCTGCGCCGGGCGCCGGTAGTGCCCAAGATTGCCTTGAAAGACAAGGGCATAGGCCTTATGGCCATGCCCGCAGGCTTGAAAGGCAAGATTGGGTGCTACCGGTGGTCGGCGATGTAGCCCAAAGCGACTGCCGCATAAGCCGCGGCGCCAAGGGGAAGCTCGACATCGCTAAAACGTGCCTTGGGATGATGCTGAGCAAAATGCTCGTCCGTATCAGTCACGGCAGCGCCCACGGTAAAGTACGCACTCGGGATCTCACTCGAGATCAACGCGAAGTCCTCACTCGCCATGGCGTGGAACAGCGGCAGGAAGGTGGCCTTGGGCAGTGTCGCACCCACATAGCCAAGTGAAGCCTGGGTCATATTGTCATCGAGTACCAGCGGCGGAACATCCGAGAGCGTCTCGATAGTCGCCGGCGTACGATAGGTCGTGGCAACGCCTTTGACGACCTCCGCGATGCGGGTCTTGAGGTGCTCCATGAGCTTGACGTCGAAGCCACGCAGCGTGCCTTCGAGCACACAAGTGTCGGGGATGACATTTGCGGCCTGACCGCCGGCGAACTTACCAACAGTCAGTGCGACCTCCTTGGCCGCCGGCACTTCGCGAGCGATGAGCTCCTGAAGCGCCAGGTGCACATGGACGCCGGCCGTGATGGGGTCGATGCAGATATCGGGGCTCGAGCCATGGCCGCCCTTGCCCTGCAGCGTGATGCGGAAACCGTACACGCCCGAAAGCGCCGGGCTCCCGTAGAGCACCAATCCGAGCGGCGACTGGCTGTTAACGTGCATGGCAAAAGCCGCCTGGGGACGCGGGTTCTCGAGCAAGCCGTCGGCGATGGCAGCGCGAGCCCCCTCAAAGGTTTCCTCGCCCGGCTGGAACAGCAGCTTGACGGTGGCATTGGCGTCGACAAGCTCGGCCTCGCGGGCCTTGAGCAGGCGCGCCGCACCAAGCAGCGCCGTCGCGTGCATATCGTGACCGCAAGCATGCATGCAGCCGTTGACAGAGGCGAAAGGCTCGCCCGACTCTTCGGCAACGGGCAGGGCATCCATGTCGCCACGCAGCATAACGCCCGTACCGGCCTGTTCGTCCGTGCAGACGCCATTGCCCTGGGCCTCGTCGGCGCCGGCGCCGACGAGGCCCACAACGCAGAAACCATCGACGAGCGTGGCAAATGGGATGTCCATCTCGGTCAAGCGCGCTTGGATATACGCAGAGGTCTGCGGGAGGTTATTACCCAGCTCGGGCATCTGGTGTAAATCGTGTCGCCACGCAGCGAGCTCGTCTGCAAAAGCCTGAGCTTCTGCAACAAGACCGTCACCGATAGCGGTCTGCGCCGCCGCGGTGGCCTTGGGCGCTGATTGCGGTTGAAGATCGGACAGTGCTGGTGCCATAGATGCCCTCCAGTAACGTTTTTGCAGCAAGCACTTTGATAGCGTAAAGTGCAAGGTATAACTTTAAAGGTGAGGCATAAAAAAATGCCGCCCCGGGAGGGCGGCGCAACAAGTTGTTTACAATTGCGGGCGCGGCTTTTTGCGCAAAAAATCGAAGTGAGTCTCACTCAAGATAATCGACAGGAAGATAAGCACGAAGCCGGCGAGCAGGCGCGAGGTGAGCGCCTCCCCCATCAGCAGCACCGAGAACAGCACACCCGAAGGCGACTCCATCGAAAGGAGCAGCGCGCCCGTCGAGGCCGGGACATGCGCCAGGCCGACGTTTTGGATGAGCAGAGCCACGCATGTGCAGCCCACCGAGAGAAACGCCATCACACCGATAAAGTTCGGCGTCCACACGGACAGAGGCGCCTGGGTCTCGAATAACAGCGACGAAACCAGGCTCAGCACGCCGTTGCCCACAAACATCCAAAACGTGATAACGTTGATGTCCATTTTGCGACCGTACTTGGCGGTCACCGCCATCTGGATGGCGAAGAAGACCGCGCCTGCCAGCGTAATGACGTCACCGATGTTGAACTCGACGCTATCGAGCGCCACCAAGCCAATGCCCGCCAAGCACAGCAGTGCCGCGCCCAGGTTATAGCGGGTGAGTTTTTCTCCGCTCAGAAAATAGCTCGCGAACGGCACGAGGATGCAATACGTGCCCGTCAAAAAAGCATTCTTGCCCGCCGTAGTATATGCCAGACCGACCGTCTGCAACGCATAGGCCGCCCACATGAGCACGCCCATACTCAGGCCAACGATCAGATTGCGAGCGTTGAAATGTGCAGTGATGCGCTTGTGGAAGACGGCAAACATGACCAACGCTGCAGGCAGAAAGCGTACATAGAGCAGCTCGAACACCGGAATGGTGCCGAGTGCGTCCTTCATAGTGGTAAAGGAGTAGCCCCAGATGACCGCTACCGAAAGTAGCAAAACTTTCCAGAACAGCGGGGAGCGTGCGCCGGCGCCCCTGGGAATACCGCCCGCGCCCAAATCCTCACGGGCCACAGGGCTATCGGGCATGTTTTCGATTTCGTTGGCAGCGTATTGGGCCATGGAACATCCTCACACTCAATCTGGGCGTGGTGTCCGCACGCGTATGGCTGCGTGCCGCCTCATGGTCAAATAAAAACGGGGCGCACCGGACCCCCGGCACGCCCCGCTACTGTAGCAACAACCGGCGTTGCATCGCAATCCAGCATAATAAAGTGTAAAACTGGAAGGCCTCGATGTTCTGACAGCGTTTACGTGTCTGAACTAAATCAATTTGGTTGACTCCAGTTTTTCGATGATCCAGTCGTTGGCTTTGATGACCGGACGGCGGAAGACGACGCCCAGGGCCAGCGACGGAATCAGATAGCTCGCCAGAATGCCCAGCTCAACCCAGTACTCCATATGGTAGGCGCCAGCCATGGCAGCATGCATGGCGTTGATGCCGTGAGTAAACGGCAGGAACGGATAGATCGCCTGGAACACGGGGCCGGTCATCTCGATGGGGAACGTGCCGCCCGAACCGCCGACCTGCATGACCAACAGCACGACTGCGAGCGCCTTGCCGATATCGCCAAACGAAACCGTAAGCGTGTAGACGATATTGGAGAACACGAGACTCGCGACCCAGCCCGCCAGCACAAACTGCAGCGGGTTGTCGCACTGGATGCCAAAGAACAGGATGTCGCCCGCGCACACGAGCGTTGCCTGCAGCAGAGCCAAACCGCCAAAGAACAGGTAACGACCCAGATAGATCTCGTGCAAGCGCACGGGGATGAGCTCGTTGATGAGCTCATCGTCGACCGAGACCTTCATCATGGCCGCCAGTACGATCGAACCGACCCAGAGCGACAGAATCGTGTAGAACGGCGCCATGGCCGAGCCGTAGTTGCGGATCGGATAAACCGGCTTGCGGTCGAGCGCGACGGGGCCGGAAAGCGACACAGCCAGACCCTCGGGATCATTGCCGATCATCGTCTTGATCGTGGCTAGATCATCAGACATAAGGGCACCGTCGAGCTCGTCCTTAAACGCGCTGATCTTGCCCGACGCCTCGCCCAGCTGATCGGAAGCCTTGTTGACCAGCTTTGCAGCCTTAGAGAGGCCCTTTGCCAGCGAACCGGATGCGTCGGTCAGGCCGGCAACAGCACTATCCAGGTCGCCCGAGATACCGTTGAGCGAATCCAAAACGCCCGAAATAGTCTTCTTGAGCTCCTTGGCCTTAACCGAGAACGTGGAATCGTAGTCGGACTTGGCTCCCGAAATGCCCGCCTTGGCATCGGCGATTGCCTGATCGACCTCGGCACGCGACTTGTTAACCTCTGTCATACTCTTCGTGAGCGACGTCGCGATATTCGTCAGCTCATTGGCATTGTTGCGGTACTCAACGACGATTCTGCCCAGCGACGTCGCGGCAGACTTGAGATCGTCCTTCAAATTCTCATCGCTCACCTGGTCGGCAAGGCTGCGGAGCTGATCGGCCATCTCATCGATATCCTTGGCGCGCGCATTGAGGGCCGCAGCGGCATCGTTGAGTTGGGACACCGTAAGGTCGACATGCTGGTTAGCGGCATCGAACGCCTTCGCGAGCTCGGCAGACACATTGTCGAACGAACCCGCACTTCCATCGATCGCGGCATCGATGGCATCGTTTGCCGTCTTAAGCGCTTCTTTGGAATCATCGATGCCGCTCTTGGCATGCTCCATCAGCTGCTTGGTCGACTCATCGACCGTGCCCGACTGCTTGAGCATACCGCCCGCCGACGTCAGCGAATCGGACGTGGAGCTCAAAATGCCCGCAAGCGACGTTGCGCTGGCCTGAACGTCCTGCAGGTCCTGGACCGAATCGCCGAGCGTCGAGGACAGGTTGGCGATAAAGTTGCTGACTTGGTCGGTGCTCATGTAATCGAGCAGGCTGGACACCGTCTTAAGACCGATGCTCGTAATGGTCTCGGTAAAAGATTCGTTAACCTGGTTCTGAACGGCGCTCGAACCCTTCTCGGTCACGATCTGCGCGATGGCGTTGGCCTTCTGGTTCTCGTATAACTCGATATCGGCGTGTTTCACGTCGGTCGAGAAAAGCGTCATCATGTCGGCGCTAAACGTTTTGGGGATAACGACGGCAGCATAGTACGCGCCCGACTTAACGCCCTCGATAGCCTTTTCGCGATCGTTAAGCACAACCCAATCGAAGCTCTCGTTGCCGCGTAGGGTGGCGGTCACGTTTTCGCCCACGTTAACCTCGACGGGGATCAAATCGCTCTCGTAACCCTCATCGGTGTTGACCACGGCGATCTTAAGATTGCCGGTGTTGCCGTACGGATCCCAGCTGCCGGCGATGTTAAACCACGCGTACAGGCACGGTACGATAATGAGGCCCATCACGACAACCAAGCCGATCACGGAGCGAGACACGTTTTGGACATCGCGCTTAAACAGATGCAGGATGTTCTTCATTTATGCCTCACCTCCTTTGGAGTGCTTGCCAAGCGCGGTGGTATCTCCATCATTTGTGGCTGTGCTGTCGCTGCCCTGAGATTTATGGTGCGAGCCGATATGCGGCAAGCGGCACGTGGACTGATCGCCGCCCTTGGCACCACGCTCGCTGGCGTTGAGGCCAAACATGTGGCGGGCGGCAGGAATGGCGGCCGTGTGTTCGCGCATCTCGCGACGCAGGTCCTCATCCGAAAGCGCCGAGATGCGCATCTGGGTATTGAGGCTCGCTCGGATATATTCGATATTGATAAGCCAGCCGCAGATGGCAATAACCGAGATGATCCAAATGACAAGCAGGATGATCTTGCCGTTATTGTCGATATCGAGAACCGTCGACAGGACAAAGAGCAGGACCTGAACGCCCACCACGGCGGCAAAACCGCCCTTGATGTAGTACGGGTAGCGATGTTCAAAGGCGACCGCATGATCGAGCAGTTCGCGACGGTACGAATCGGAATCGAGCATGACGCGCATGGCCGTGCGCAGCGAGTAGCGCTGGCGCGGCAGGTCGTTGGACTCGCAAATCATCATACCGGTCGTGGAGAGCTGTTTATCAAAGAGCAGGTTAAGGTTGAGCAGCAGCGGACGCAGCTGCAGGCCGATAAAGAGCGCCACGATCAAGAACACGCCCAGAATGCACAGGTTAAACAGGTAGTTGAACGAATACATGCCGCCGACCGTCTCACGCAGCAGATTGATGCCATAGGTAAAGGGCAGCAGCGGGTGCAGCCACTGGAAGAAGCCGGGCATCATCTCGATGGGGTACATGCCCGACGAACCCGGGATCTGCACGATGACAAGAATGACGCCGATTGCCTTGCCGATATGCTTAAACGTGGTGGACAGCGCATAGATGATATTGACGTAGGTGAACGAGATGGCGATGCCGCCCAGCACGAACAGCAGCGGGCTGACGCACTGCACGCCAATCACCAGATCGCCTACCGTAACGATGATGGCCTGCAACGCGCCCAGGATCACCAGGAGCAACCAGCGGCCAAAGTAGCCCTGACGCGCGGTAAAGCTGCCAACGCCTTCGCGATCGACCTCGAGCTTGTAAATGGCGATGAGCACGTAGCCGCCCACCCAAAGCGCCAGATTGGTGTAGAAAGGAGCAATGCCCGAGCCGAAGCTCTTAACCGGGTAAATTGACTTTGAGGTCAGCTCGACCGGAGATGCCATGAAGTCTGCAACGTCATCGACGTCGACGCCCATCAGGTCGGCCAGCTCGCCCATGGACTCGGAGGTCTGTAGCGCCGCGATGTCGTTGGCGGCGGTTGCGAGCTTGTCCTGGACCTTGGCAAGCGAGGCATCGGGCTGGGACAGCGTGGTCTTGGCCTGACCGAGCGTAGCGTTGAGTTGCGAAAGTGTACCGCGCGCACTTGCAATAGTAGGCGTGAGGCCAGACACGATTCCCGTCAGATCACCCGAGACGGCGGCAAAGGAATCGAGCGCGCTCGAGGCCTTCGGCAGCGCGTTTTGACCCAGGTCCGTCTGGGCCTGGCCAAGGTTGGTCGCACCGGTCTGAATTGCATTATTGATAGCGTCGCTGGCACCCGAGACAGCCGCGGCGTCTTTCGCCATGGCACTCGACTGTGCAGACAGACCGTCCTTGATGCTCTGAAGCTTTTCATTCTGCTCGCGGAGCAAATCGATGGTCGATACAATGCGCGCGTCAATTTCCTTGGAACCTGTCGACGTGTCATTGACGAGAATTTCCAAGTGGCCGATAACGGCCTTATTGTGGTCGATCGTCGCTTGGAGAGACTCAAGCGAATTGTCGATACGGGTGGTCGTAGATGTGACCGCGCCCGTCAGCTTGCCAATCGCAGCGTTTGCGGAGGCTGACGTCTTGGTGAGCGCAAGGCTGCCTTCCGAGAGCGCCTTGGAGAGCGAGGCGACAGAGTTGCCCGCCGTGGCGCGAGCCTCGCCCAGCAGGTCATTGCCCTGGGAGATCGCCTGCGTCAGCGACGGCGCCTGACCCTGCAGACCGGCAAGTGCCGCATCTGCCGAGGCAATGGAACCACTCGTCTTATCGATGGCGGCATTCATGTCGCCAATCGAATCGCGCACTTCGCCCAACGTATCAGAAGCCTCTGATACCGAACCGGCCAACGAATCCTGAGCCTGGGTTGCCTTGTCCTTTAAATCGACTCCGGCATCCTTGGCAATACTGGCAACGGTCTCACCCACCGTGGAGACGAACTCCGAGTTAATCTGCTGCTCGATGGTGTTTGCACCGGTGTCGGTAACCTTGGGTGCAATAGCGCTCTTTTTCTCATTGACGTAGTACGTAAGCTTGGGCTGATGGTAGTTGCCGTCGAGCATCGAGACCAGGTTATCCGAGAAGTTCTTGGGGATTACGATGGCCGCATAGTACTCACCGCTCTCGACGCCCTCCTTGGCGGCGGCCGCCGAATCGACGAAGGTCCAGCCCAACTGATCGTTCTCCTTGAGCTGATCGACGACCTTGTCGCCCGCATTGAGCTCGCCCACCAGGTCGTTTTGGGTTCCCTGGTCGTTGTTGGCGATAGCAATCTTGATGCCCTGGGTGTTTCCGTACGGATCCCAGTTTGCCACGATGTTGTACCAGGCATACAGCGAGGGAATAACGCACACGCCGAGGGTAACCACCAAGGCGACGGGGTTCACAAGCAGTCGCTTAATGTCGCGCTTAAATATCGCAAAGGACACCTTTGCATTGGATAGTTTGCTGCCGAGACTCACGCTTGGACCATCCATCCTGTCGTTGAATCGAATCGTACTATCGACAACCATTGTACGTAGGCGCTTTAGCGTCTCAGAACACAATGGTATTGAGTTTTGCGGGTAGCAATATACTACGAAGATAAATTAGCGTACAGTTGTACAGTATCGTAAATTTCAGCAGGTCACAAAACCACAACCCGCACAAATTATCAATCCGACTAGTCATTGGGGACGTTCTTAAACGACTAGTCAAACAAAAACGTCCCCGATGACTACTTTCCCCCGTTCCCAAGGGATCATTATTGGCCCGCCGAGGTTATGGTAATGCCA
>CAJMPM010000035.1 GCA_905215225.1 uncultured bacterium | reverse complement strand
GCAAGACAGGTAACCGCAATTGCATGAGCTACGGCCCCGGCTCGCTGGCGCTCGCGCACTAGCCCAACGAGTATGTGCCCCATGCCGATATCGTTCGCTGTCAGAACGTACTCATCGCGCTTGCCGACAACACGCTCTGGGACGCAAGCGTCCAAGTTGGGGCATAATAAGCCGCGAACAAACCGACTCACGCGTTAGGACCGCCCATGAAAGCACTTCCGTTTCCCTGCATCCGCCCAGCTCAGGACCGCGTGCTCGAAGCGCTGCCGCAGTTGGGCGGTATCCTGAGCAGCAACGACGCCCTGCGCGACGCCATCGCCGACGGGCTTATGCTCAAAGATCCGGGCGCGGCGTATTACGTGTACGAGTGCTCGGGCGAACCGGGTCGCGTGACGGGTGTCGTGGCGATTTGCCCGGTCGGCGTACTGGCGGGCGACGGCGCGACCCCCGCAGGTGCGACCGCAGCCGCCCGCGTAATCGCCGAGCTTAAGGTGCAGCCCCGCCCTGTAACGCTCGTCTACGAAGCATCGCCCGTCATGGATATCATCCTGGGCGCCGCCAAAGAGGGTGCGTCGCTCTATGCCGTCACCGACCCCGCCGGCATTACGCACCGCGTGTGGGAGGTCAAGCGCGAGGACGCCGTTGCCGCCATCCGAGCCATGCTCGACCAGGCACCAGAGCCGGCGCCGGCTGACGACCCCACCTATGCCGCCGCGCTGACAGGGGCGGCGCAGCTCCTGGCGGACGAGGCCCGCACAGCCGGCACCTACACGGGCAAAGAGCCGTTCAACTTTACCGAAGCTGTGCTCTTCCCCGCCGCGCAGGTCAGCGGCGGCGCGCCGCAGGTCCCGATGGGCCTGCTCACCCACCAGATCGCGCGGTTCTAGCGAGACCAGACTGCCCGGCACAAAAATCGGCAGCCCAACAAACAGGGGGCGGAGATGCAGCAGGTACATGCATCTCCGCCCCTTTTGCGTCGAGAAGTTATGCCGGCGACCCGTGCCGCCACGCTCGCGTTATCCGCGCTGCGGACCCGCAGTAGCCACGAGCGGTTCAAGCCCCAGCTCGCGCGCGTAGTCTTCCTGCGTAAAGACTTCGACCAGTTCAAACGTATCGGCCGCATCGTCAAACGCAAAATGCAGCACTGAGCAGTTGCCCGGCACGCGTTCGCGCTCGTCTGCCGCCGCGCCCCGCACGTGGTCCAAAAACTCCTTGATAGCCGAGCCATGGCTTACCGCGAGCACGCACGAATGATCCGGGCGTCGCATAAGATCGGTCAACGTCGCCACCATGCGCTCGCGCACCTGCATCTGCCCCTCGCCGCCGAACTGGCGGTAAAAGTCACGCCACGGACGCCCAGGCATCAGCATCACGCGCTCGGCCTCGAAGTCGCCAAAGAACCACTCGCGCAGGCCATCAAGGCGCTCGTAGGCAAGACCCGGCCACAGGCTGGCGATAGTCTGCTCGGTGCGGTGCAGCGTCGAGGTATAGGCATGATCGGGCTCAATGCCGCGCGCACGCAAGAACATGCCGGCACGCGCCGCCTGGTCGCATCCCAGCTGCGTGAGCGGCGAGTCACTCCAACCCTGAATAATGCGCTTAAGGTTGAATATTGTCTGCCCATGACGAACCAGATACAGGTCTTTATTCATAGGGGTCCTTTCGTTCGTTACCAATCAAGGAGCGAAAACGCACCGTCGCAATAGCCAAAATGAAGCACGGCACCGTTGTCGGGTAGCTCTCCCCTGCCAGTCACATACTCAAGAAACTCCTGGCAGGCTGAGCCGTGGGAAACCGCCAGCACGCAGTCGTGCTGCGGCCTGGCCATGATGCGCGACAGCACCGCGACCATACGCGACTGGAGCTGCACTTCCGACTCGCCGCCAAACGCGACCGGATAATCGCCCCAGGGCTGCGGCGGCATATCGCGATTTGATGTACCCTCCAGCGAGCCCAAATGCCACTCGCGTAGGTCATCGACCAGCTCTATCGAGCAGCCCTCGCCAGCAATTAGCTCAGCCGTACGCCGCGCCCGGCCCAACGGGGAGGAATACACACGGTCAAAGGTCACGCCACGCGCCTCAAACGCCGCGCGCGTCGCCAGCGCCTGCTCGCGCCCGCGCGCCGTAAGCGGCGAATCGTGCCCACCCTGCAAAATGTTCTGCACATTGAGCTCAGTCTGCCCATGCCGCACCAAATACAGATCGGCCACATGCCCTCCCTCGTACCACCACAAAGGGGACGGGCACCTTTGTGGTGGTTTACCGCCGGATCACGCCGCGGCGACGCTCAACTACACCAGTGCGTCGGCGAGTGGACGCTTGGGTACGTGGTGTACCTGTGCCTCGTCACGCCAGTAATTAATAGAGCCGTCGGGGTTGGAATCAATTGCATCGATCACCTGTGTCTCGGCGGGAACGCCAAAGACCATGATCAGCTTGACCTCGTACTTGTCGCCGTCAAGTCCCATGACATCAATCGCACGAGGCGGAAAAGCCTTGAACATGCACGCCGCCACCTCGGGCGTGGCGCTGCGGGCGGCGAGCATCATCGTCTGCGCGGCAATGCCCGTGTCGACATCGGTAATGGGAGCGGCGGGCTTGCCCGGAACGGCGCGCTCAGCAAGAATCGCGATGTAGCCGGTCGGGCGCTCACCCTCGGCAGGACCCGACCAATCCTTGAGCGCACCAGCCCATGCGAGCTTTTCAAATAAGCTCGAACACTCCTCGGCGTCGCTCACCACATGAAAGCGTAGGCGCTGAGCGTTGGCGCCGCAGGGAGCCAGGTGCGCCAGCTCTGCCAGCTCAAGCAAAAACTCGCGCGGCACGCGCATGGACTCGTCAAAGCGACGGCACGTGCGGGCGCGGCGAACCAACGCATCAACCGCGTCCAAGCCGAGCTTTTCGCAACCCTGCTTTGCCATCGATTCGACACTCGACGGTGCCTCGGGAACTGCTTCGTTCATAGGGACCCCCAATACAAGCCAATTGTCCTTAGGAAAATCTAACCTAAAACGTAGGCAATAACGAACAGGGCTGCAATGTTCTACACCTGTTGAATAGAAAATCGCGACGTGGGGAACAACGGAAACAATTCGGGACCTTTGGGTTACGTTTCGCCCTCCCCGACCCATACGCCGGTGCCTTAAGGCGATACTTGTTGTAGCAACTGCGGCATACGCCGCAAAAACAACAATGACGGCAAACGCCGCGCGGAAAGGAGACCTCATGGGCATCTTTAAGAACGACGACCAGCAGTCGAATCTGTTTGGATTTGACGAGAAAAGCATGGCAGGCAAGGCAATCAAGGCCGTGCGCTGGATCTACGCCGTCACGGGCGTCATCGCGCTGCTTGCCGGCATCGCGCTGCTGTTTGCGCCCGCCAAGTCCCTCGTCTTCCTGACGACCGTCCTGGGCTTCTACTTTGTGATCACGGCTGGCGTCAGGCTGTTCACCGCCATTTTTGAGCCGCTGCTGCCCGCCGGCTGGCGCGTGACGAGCATCATCTCCAACCTGCTCATCATTCTGGGCGGCGTCATAATCCTGCGCAATCAGGCCTTCTCGACCGCGACGCTCACCACGCTCGTGGTGGTCGTGACTGGCTTTGGCTGGATCGTCGAAGGCGTCATGTCCATTCTGGAGTCCGAGCTTTCGTCCAACCGCGCCCTCGCCATCCTGAGCGGCACGCTCTCCATCATCGCCGGCATGTTCGTGTTTATCTATCCGCTGTGGTCGGCAAAGATGCTCGTCATCTTTAGCGGCGCCGCGCTCCTGGTGTTTGGCGTGACGCTCATTGTCCGCGCCATTCAGTTTGGCAAACTGGTGCACTAGATGCCAAGAACGCTCTTTATCGATGCCGACGCCTGCCCGGTTACGCGCGAGTCGATTGACTGCGCGCGACGGGCGGGCGTTGCCGTGGTGATTGCCGGCAACAGCACGCAAAACCTGGAACGCCACATTCGCCGCGACGACCCGCGCGATGCCGAGCACGCGCGACGCGGATTTTGGGTCACGACGCTCGATGTGAGCGTGGGCGCCGACAGCGCCGACTTTGCCATTGTCGAACGCCTGCAGGCGGGCGACGTGGTCGTGACGCAGGACATTGGCTTGGCGAGCATGGTGCTCGGGCGCGATGCCGCCGCCATCGGCGTGCGCGGGCGCGTGTACGACAAGGCGACCATCGACATGCAGCTGTTTATTCGTCACGAAGAAAAGACGGTGCGCCGCGCTGGCGGTCGCACCCGCGGGCCGGCAGCCTTCACCAGCGAAGACCGCGCCCGCTTTAAGCGCAACCTCACCGAGCTGCTGCGCTAACCAAGGCAGATTTTTGGGATATGCCCGGAAATCTGCCTTTTTGTTTTGGGCGGTGTGAGCGCTTCAGGATCCATGGCTCAACAAGAAACGGGCTTCAAAATGCCATGCGTCGCCGCATTGTGCAGGCGCCGGGCATGGCTATTTTGACGCCCGTTTTGTTAGGCCTACTTAGAGGCCAAAGGCAGAAAGGATAAGGCCCCAGCCGGCGCCGATGACGTACATCATGACCAGGAACACGGTGTTTTCGCGGGCGCTGCGGTTGGTGCGGAACAGGACCAGATAACCCACACCGGCGGAAATGAGCGTGCCGGCGAGCATCGGCGCCAGCTGCAGTGCGCCCTCCAGGTACAGCTGCGTGATGACCACGCTCGCCGAGCAGTTGGGGATCAGGCCGACAAGCGCTGAACCCAGGACGGCGAGCGTCTCGTTGCCACGCAGGAACTGCTCGATCGCGGACTCGCCAAAGGTCTCGAGCACGGCGACCAGAACCAGCGTCACCAGGAAAATGAATACCGATACCTGCACGGTATGCGAGATGGCGCTGCGGACAATCGACAGGACGGGTGCGCCTTCATGGGAGTGGGAGTGCCCGAGGCCATGATAGTGTTCATGCTCGCCCTCATGACCGTGATCGTGGTCATGTCCATGTTCGTGCCCATGCCCGTTCTCGTCCTCATCCTCGTCTTCATCACAACCGCAATGGTCGCGCTCGCACAGCTCATGGATGTGGTCGGCGCTCACGCCCGCCTCGGCCACCTCGTCGATGATGTCACCGCCGCTGTGATCGTCATGCGCGCAGTTAATGTGCGCCGGATTGACAGCGGTTCCCACCACGGTCCGGCGATTCGCCGCATGCGCACGGGCGTTGCGGCGCAGGCCGCGAATGGCGGCATCCACGATAAAGCCCGTGACCAGTGCAATTAGCGCCTTCGAAGCCAAAAGCATCGCCATAGTCTGCACGGGAACCTGCTCGGCAAGTAGCAGCGGCAGCATCTCGTCGGAGGTCGAGAGAAACACCGCCACCAGGGTTCCCAGCGTCACGACGCGACCGGCGTACAGCGTTGCCGCCATGGCCGAAAAGCCGCACTGCGGCACCATGCCCAGCAACGAGCCAACCACGGGGCCGGCGGCGCCCGCGCGCTTGATGGCGCCGTTGACGCGGTCGCCCGCAACATGCTCGAGCGTCTCGAGGGCCAGATATGTCACCAATAAGAACGGCACCAGCGCGAGCGTGTCCTTGCCGGCGTCGAGCAGAATATCAATCAGCAAATCCATGACGGATGGAACCTTTCGTGTCTTTCGGCAGCATTGTAAAAGTCCTAGCGGTCAACTAGGGTATTGTAGTTGTCCTAGGCGCGATGCCAATAGTTGCCCATGGTAAACTATCATCTCGCCACAACTCAGTAACCCCGAGCCGCGCGACGCGGCCCGTCCAAGGAGCATCCTATGAACGTTTCGCAAGCACTCGAATACGAGCGCCAGCCGTTTATCCCCATGTTTATCTATGGCGATCACGGTGCCATGGAATCCGAGCGTCAGAAAGGCGAAGAGGCCCTCAAGGTGCTCGAAACCGAGTACTTTACCGCGGAGGACGACCCCGGCTTTGACTTTGCCACCGTGCGCGACCTGGCCGACCGCAACCGCGACCTGTGCGACCAGATTGGCGAGGCGCGCCTGCGCAACGTGACGCCCGCAACGCTTTCGCGCGGCCTGTCCGACGCCGACACCTGCGCCGCCATCGGAAAGATGCAAAAGCGCACCGCCGCGTCCGTCATGCGCGAAATCCGCGGCGACCGCGATGCGCTCGGTGTCGCCTACGCTCGCAAGCCAATCCAGGGCACGGTGCTCGGCATCGACATCGAGACCACCGGCCGTGCACCCGAGCGCGGCTACATCATCAACGTCGGCTGGGAGATCATGGATCTCACCAGCGACGCCGTGCCGCATGACGCCGAGGCACACTACTGCGGCCTGCCCGATATCTACCGCGGCGAGGATGTGCCGTTGTCGAATATCCACCACATCACCTGGGACGACATCGACGGCAAAACGCCCTTCCGCGAGAACAAAGAGCTGCAAAAGCAGCTGCTCAAGCTTATGAAGAAGTACCCGTACATGGCGCACAACGCCGCCTTCGAGGACAGCTGGTTCAAGATCCACCTAGACGGCTACGCCGAGGCACGCCGCGCGGGTAAGATTATCGTCATCGACTCGCGCCAGATCTGCCGCAGCCTGGACGCCGACGTGCGCTCGCTCCCCCGCGAGTCTGCGCCCGCCGCGCTCGAGAACTGGGCGCGCCGCCGTGGCACCCTTGCCGCCGACGCCAACGAGCAGCACCTGGGCCTCGACGACACCGACCTCATGCTCCGTACCGTCCAGGCCGAGTTCAACCTCAAGAACCTGTTTGCCAAGTAGATTGCCAAGCAGAGGCGCCATTCGCGAGCGATACTCGCCAGACGATAGCGCCCCACGCAATAGCGACACGCCGAGGCATCCTTCTCAAGCGACGCAATGCGGGCCGATATCCAAGTGGATATCGGCCTGTTTTTGCACGTCGCTAAGGTACCCACGTTGGCATCGGCGGCCTTATCCGCGATCATCGATGCCTTTAGCCGCCACCAGGGCATTCGATAGCAAAATATTTCGTGAATTATATTGACATATGAACATGCGCTCATATACTCGGAAGTAAGTTATATGAGCGCATGTTCATATGAAAGGATATTGCAATGAGCGATCACGCTGATGAAATAAAGTCCGGCATCGACACCACCATCGTGCCCGACGTCCCCACCACCTGCTCGCCCGAGGACCTTCCCGACGAGGAGCTTCTCTACGACCTCGCCGACCTGTTCAAGGTCTTCAGCGACACCACGCGCATCAAGATCCTCTACGCCCTCATGGGCCGCGAGCTCTGCGTGGCAGACATCGCCGAGGCAACCGAGACCTCGCAGTCCGCGGTGTCGCACCAGTTGCGCACGCTCAAGCAGTCGCACCTGGTTAAATTCCGGCGCGACGGGCGCAATATCCTCTACTCGCTTGCCGACGACCATGTCTACACCATGCTCAACCAAGGCATGAGCCACATCTGCGAATAGCGACCAACCACGGTACCAGCGCGGCCTGCACCCAAGCCGCAAAAACAGGGAAAGGAACCCGCCATGAAAAAGCAGTTTAAACTCGACGAGATCGACTGCGCTAACTGCGCGCGCGAGCTTCAGGACGAACTTGCCAAGCTCGATGGCGTCAAGTCCGTTTCGGTCAACTTTATGACCCAGAAGTTGACGCTCGAGGCCGACGACGCCGAGTTCGACGAGGTTCTCGACCGCGTCGTGGAGTTCACCGCCGACGCCGAGCCGGACTGCGAGATCATTCTCTAGCCCAGGTTTACGCCAACCTGCAAGGCCGCGCTTGCTGCGGCCTTTGCTCGCGAAATTATATGAGCGAGTGTTCATACATTCAAATGGGAGGATACGAGTCATGGCCACCGCCGACCCCAAAAAGAAAAAGAAGAAGCGCAAGAAAAAAGAATCACTCGAGCATAAGCGCAACCGCATCCTGGTAGCGCTGGGCATTTTTTCCGTGGTGTACGCCTTCGATGAGCTCGGCACCCTCACTGCCGCATTCGGCACCCCGGGCGACATCTACGCCAGCTTTGTGCTGTTCCTCGTGCCGTTTTTGATTGCCGGCTACGACGTACTGCAAAAGGCATTCAATAACATCCGCCGCGGCAAGGCCTTCGACGAAAGCTTCCTCATGGCGGTCGCGACCATCGGCGCATTTGCCATGGTGCTCTTCCCCGACACCGACCCGCACATGACCGAAGGCGCCGCCGTCATGCTGTTCTATCAGGTCGGCGAGCTGTTCCAGGCATATGCCGTGGGCAAAAGCCGCAAGTCGATCAGCGCCATGATGGACATCGCGCCCGATTATGCCAACGTCGAGCAACCCGACGGCACACTCGAGCAGGTCTTTCCCGATGACATCGCCGTCGGCACCGTCATCGTCGTCAAGCCCGGCGAGCGCGTGCCCATCGACGGCGTCATCGTCGAAGGCGAGACGCAGCTCGATACCGCCGCCCTTACCGGCGAGTCGGTCCCCCGGCCGGCCAAAACCGGAGACGATATCATCAGCGGCTGCATCAACATGACGGGGCTCATCCACGTGCGCACCACCAAGCCATTTGGCGAGTCCACCGTCGCGCGCGTCCTGGAGCTCGTAGAAAACGCCAGCGAAAAGAAGGCGCGCACCGAGAACTTCATCACGCGCTTCGCCCGCGTCTACACGCCCGCTGTCACCGGCGCGGCTGCGGTGCTCGCACTCGGCGGCGGCCTGGTCACCGGCGCCTGGTCCGACTGGATCCTGCGCGGCCTGACCTTCCTGGTCGTCAGCTGCCCGTGCGCGCTCGTGATTAGCGTGCCGCTCAGCTTCTTTGGCGGCATCGGCGGCGCATCCAAGCTGGGCGTCCTCATCAAGGGCTCCAACTACCTCGAGACGCTCGCCGATGTGGATACCGTCGTCTTTGACAAGACCGGCACGCTCACCAACGGCACGTTTTCGGTCGTGGCGGTACACCCCGAGGCCGGCTATACCGAGCAGTCACTGCTCGAAGTCGCGGCCCTTGCCGAGGCGTTTTCCGATCACCCCATCGCACGGTCCATACGTGCCGCCTACCAGGGTGAGCTCGACCAGAATCGCGTGAGCGACTCCGCCAATGTCGCGGGTCACGGTTTCACGGCAACCATCGACGGCAAGCGCGTCGTCGTCGGCAATGCCAAGATGCTTGCCGCGGCCGGTATCGACGCCCCCAATTGCGAGGTCGTCGGTACGATCCTCCATGTACTGGTCGATGACACGTACGCCGGCCATATCGTAATTGCCGACACCATAAAGGCCGATGCCGCGCAGGCGATTCGCGACCTGCACGCCGCCGGCGTCAAGCGCACCGTCATGCTCACGGGCGACCGCGAGGAGGTTGCGGCGTCTGTGGCCAAGCAACTCAGTCTCGACGAGTTCCACGCGCAGCTGCTGCCGGGCGATAAGGTCGAGCGCGTCGAGGCGCTGCTTGCAACCGAGAGCGGCAAGGGCAAGCTCGCCTTTGTGGGCGACGGCATCAACGACGCACCCGTGCTCACTCGCGCAGACGTTGGCATTGCCATGGGCGCCATGGGTTCCGACGCCGCAATCGAGGCTGCCGACGTGGTGCTCATGGACGACAAGCCGTCCAACATCTCCCGCGCGATCCGCGTGGCGCGCAAGACCATGACGATCGTCTGGCAGAACATTATCTTTGCACTGGGCATTAAGTTGCTGATTCTGGTGCTCGCGGCGCGGGGTATCGCCAATATGTGGCTCGCCGTCTTTGGCGACGTGGGCGTAGCGATCATCGCCATCCTGAACGCCATGCGCGCGATGGGTGTCAAGAACCTGTAGCACTCGTGGTCCCTCCGGCCGGGACCGGGCTTGGTTTTGAAAACGTCCTCGCGCATGAGGCCCGTCTTTCCTGCTCCTGCGGAGCAACGGAAAGGCGGGCCTCGCGCTGCGGAGTGTTTTCAAAACCAAGCCCAGCCCCGGCCTGCGGTAACGTTGCTGATGGTTCTTGGGCATCGCTTGCTGACGGGGTTCCTTTGCTGAAATAGACTTGGCCGAAAGGGCCGCTGGTCCCGATCGCTGGTTCGCGCTTTGCGTGAACTCCGCGCTACTGTGGGACAGTTAGGCTTCTGTTGTTGGACCCGCTACATCTTCCCGGCCCAACATCGCCCGTAACTTCTCAAAGCTTTCCTCGCTCAGGCAGTGCTCCATGTGGCAGCCCTCTTGCGACGCGACCTCAGCCGAAACACCCGCATCCTCCAGCAGCCCCACGAAAAAGCAATGGCGCTCCCACATTTGACGGGCAACCTCAAGACCGCGTTCCGTCAGATGCACATCGCGTTTGCCCATCTCTACGTAGCCGTTGTTCTCCAACGCGGCCATGGCTTTGGAGACGCTTGCCTTGGTTACGCCCAGGTATTCGGCAACGTCAATCGATCGAACGATGCCTTGGCGCTCCGAGAGCACATAAATAGACTCGAGATAGTCTTCTCCGGATTCACGCAGGGCCATGGGCCGCCTTTCGCGATGGCTTCTAGTTAGCCTTTGGATACTTTTGCTTGATTCACTTTACCGCAAAAGTTGCCCATGTCTTACTACTTTGCCGAAAAGTTAGCCTTGTTTCACAAAACGTGCGGGATGAAACAGAATGGGGACACCCCGCAAGGAATGTCCCCAGCTGCCGGCAGAAAAGGAACGTCCCCCAGTGCCGAGCCGCAGCTA
>CAJMPM010000034.1 GCA_905215225.1 uncultured bacterium | reverse complement strand
TGCGTATCCGTACGTCTCGGGGGCAGCTGCACTCATGCGCACCACGCGATCGATACCTTCAAAGCGAATGACCTCACCCGATTGCTCGAGATAGGGGGCGAGGCGCTGTAGCAGACCAGGGTTTATGGCTGCATTTCGCACAATGCGCCCCTCGAGTTCGGCGTAACCGCCCGCGAGGCACACGACGCCCGCCCACGGCAGCTCAAGCAGCTTAGGATGGATGCAGCTGAGGGTGCGTCCCGTGCAGATAAAGGCCTTGTTGCCGTTGGCGACAAACGTGCGAATTGCCTGCGCAACCGCCTCGTTGGGATAGGGGGAAAGATCTCGCTCGCCCTCGGGGAGCTCTTGGGCAAGTTTGGGATCTTGCCAGGCGAGCGTACCGTCGATGTCGAAGAAGCAGACATTGCCATGCTTTTTGGTGGCGTCGGCGGCATGAGAAGGCGAGGCGGCGAATGCAAAACCCGGTTCGAGTCCCATAATCCGATCAAAGTGCTCTTTGACGCGGGGTACCGAGATGCCGATGATTACCTGAGCGGTCTTGCCGGTGACGATGAGGCCTTTGGCACCCGCTGCGACAAAGGTCGCATTGTCCGCGACGATGGAGGGGTCCACGACTTCGACGCGCAGCCGCGTGGCGCAGTTGGTTGCGCCCACAATGTTGGAGACGCCGCCCAGAAGCGTCACAACCTGCTCGGCGAGCAGATGATCTTGTGAGGCCTGGTCGTCGGAAGCGCCGGTTTTGGATGTGCGCTTTTCGTCAACGTCGTCTCCCGTCAAGCGCGAGAGCGCCGCGTTGCTGGCGATATGGTCCTCGCGTCCCGGGGTTTTAAGGTCAAGGGTCAGGATAAGACCTCGAAAGCTCAGAAAGAAGATGACGCTAAAGATGAGTCCGATTCCGAGTGCCAAAAGGTAGGAGCCGGCATGCGTCCGCATGAGCGGGATAAAGTTGAAGGCAGCCATTTCCATAAACCCGCCCGAGAAGATGCCGACGACGCCAAAGAAGTTCATAGCCATGGCGAGGCAGGAAGATAGGACGGCATAGAGCAAAAAGAGTCCGGGATAGGTGAACATAAAGAGAAACTCGAGCGGTTCGGTGACGCCGCAGACCACTGAGGCAACAATGGCGGGAACAAGGATGGCCCTGAGGCCGGCGCGGCGCTCTGGTTTTGCGGTGGAGTAGAACGCGGCTGCGATGGCGGGAAGGCCAAAGAGCTTGACCCAGCCGGTGGCGGTAAAACCGGCCCACGGCGCAAGTTCATTAAGGGGGCGCGTGCTATGGGAGAGGATGGGGAGCAAGCTGCTCCACGTGGCGTAGATGCCGTCGTTAATGACCAGGTTGTCGTAGTAGATCGGCATGTAGAGCAGGTGGTGCAGCCCCATGGGCTCGAGCGCTCGCTCCAAAAGCACAAAGATGCCCACGCCAAAGGGGCCGACGCTCGTAAGTGCATGGCGCAGCGTTTCGGTCATTGCGTATACGGAGGGCACGATGGCGGCCGAGATAGCGGCAAGGGCAAACACGGCAAAAAAGCTGATGAGGTAGACCAGCGAGGAGCCCGAGAAGGTGCCGAGCCAATCGGGAACCTTGACATCGTAGAAGCGGTCATGGATGGCGACGACGGTTGCCGACACCGCCAGCGGGCCGATAATGCCGGTGTCGAGCGTCTTGATGCCGTCGATGATGGTGATGCCGCTAGCGGAGGTCAAAGACGACGGGTACTTAAGTCCAAGGTTGTCTCCGCTCAGCTTGATGATCTCGCTCAAAAAGAAGCAATAGGCAAAATAGGCCACGAGCGCCTCGAGGCAACAACGTGCCGGTTGCTTTTGGGCAAGGCCGATGGGCAGCGCTACAGCAAAAAGGAGCGGAAGGCGCTTAAAGACCGTCCACGAGCCGCGCTGGATGATGGTCCAAAAAACATACCAAGGGGTTCCGTATACGGCGAGGTCGCCGACGATATCCGCAGACGTTGCGAGGGCGGAGACGCCGACCATAAGGCCCGATATGGAAAACAACATGGCGGGCGCGAACATTGCCCCGCCAAAGCGTTGGATTTTTTGCAGCATGTTCTGCCTCCCGAATATCGAGGTGCGTTGCGGGTGGTGAAACGTTTAAACAATGGATTCATTGTAGAGGACCGGACGATTGTCGTGCCGGCAGTTTTGAGTGAAACCGATTTGGGCATGACAGAAGCCGTCAACGGTTAAATACTGTCGCTTTGCCGATAATCGGTTTAAACAACTTTAAGAAATGCTATCGTTCCTAGCCATACATATTCATTAGAGGTGAAGTCATGCCAAAAGCGATTTACGAAGGAATCTACCGCGAGATCCGTTCGCGCATCATTAACGGGACCTATGCGTTTCAGGAGATGCTGCCAACCGAAGCCGAGCTGACCGCGGAATTTGGCTGCACGCGCAATACCGTCCGCCGCGCTTTGAGCATGCTGGCCGACGGGATGTTTGTGCAGCCCATACACGGCAAGGGCGTGCGCGTTATTTGGCTTAAGGGCGAAACCGACATGTTGGGCGCACTCGAAGAGGTTGAGTCGTTTGGCGAGTTTGCAAAGCGCAACAATGCCGTTGCATCGACGGACGTTAAGTCTTTTGAGCATTTGATTTGCACCGAGCAACTCTCTCGTCGCCTGGGCTTTAAGGTGGGCGAGGAGTTGATTCGCGTGGTGCGTGTCCGAAGCCTCAACGGCAACGCGCGCCAAGTGGACCATGGCTATTTTTTGGCGTCGATCGCCAAGGGCCTGACCCCCGAGATCGCGGCGGATTCTATCTACGGCTATCTGGAACACAAGCGCGGCGTCAAAGTGATGTCGAGTCGTCGTACGGTGAGTGTCGAGCTCGCCAACGATGAGGACTGCAGCTATCTTGACCTCGGCAAATACAACTGCGTTGCCGTCATGGAGAGCCAGTCGTACACCTCGGATGGCATCTTGTTTGAGGTGACGCACACTCGCACACACCCCGAGATCTTCCACTACCGCGTCAACTCCAAGCGATAGCCGGCCAGCTCGCAGCCTGACGAGACTCATGTCCTCAAAGCGAAAACGCCCGGTCAAACCGACGATGCATCGGTTTGACCGGGCGTTTTCTCTGCATTCGATAACAAATAATTGTTTATACAAAACTTGTCAAGTATCAAGTTGAAATTACCGTTCACCGAAGTTTTTCTACCGCTCTAGTAATACTTGTTCAAACAACTAGCCAAATAGCGTATCGTTCAAATCAGCAAAAGGGGCAAAGTCCCCGAGCCAATCTCCGAAGGCGGCGGCAAAGGGTGCCGCCACGGTGTGAAAGGGTGGATTGTAATGAAGAACGAAATGAGCAGAAGGCAGTTCCTGGGCTTTGCTGGTTCCGCGGCTGCGGTTCTTGGTCTGGGTCTCGTGGGCTGCGGTGGTTCTGCCGGCTCCGGCTCCTCTGCTTCTGGTGACGCTGCCGAGGTCTACTTCCTCCAATTCAAGCCCGAGGTCGACAAGGAGTGGAAGGAGATCGCCAAGGCCTATAAGAAGGAGAAGGGCGTCGAGGTCAAGATCGTGACCGCCGCCTCCAACACCTACGAGGAGAAGCTCAAGTCCGAGATGTCCAAGAGCTCCGCTCCGACCCTGTTCCAGGTCAACGGCCCCACCGGTCTTAAGAACTGGAAGGATTACTGCGCCGACCTGTCCGATACCAAGCTCCGCGGTGAGCTCATTGACGACTCCCTGGCTCTGCAGTCCGATGGCAAGGATCTGGGTATCGACTGGGTCCAGGAGAGCTACGGCATCATCTACAACAAGCAGCTGCTCGAGAAGGCTGGCTACAAGGCCGAGGACATCAACTCCTTCGACAAGCTGAAGGCTTGTGCCGACGACATCCAGGCCCGCAAGGACGAGCTTGGCATTGAGGGTGCCTTCACTTCTGCTGGCATGGATGACTCCTCCAGCTGGCGCTACACCACCCACCTCGCCAACCTCCCGCTCTACTACGAGTTCGAGAAGGAGCACAACCAGGAGGACGACGAGATCAAGGGCGAGTATCTCGACAACTTCAAGCAGATTTTCGACCTGTACATCACCGACTCCACCTGCGATCCTTCGCAGCTTGCCTCCAAGACCGGCGACGACGCCACCAACGAGTTCGCAACCGGCAAGGCCGTCTTCTATCAGAACGGCTCTTGGGCATACGCTGACCTCACCAAGGCCGGTATGACCGACGACCAGCTCGGCATGCTGCCGATCTACATCGGCGTCGACGGCGAGGAGAACCAGGGCCTGTGCTCCGGCGGCGAGAACTACTGGTGCGTGAGCTCCCAGGCTTCCGAGGATGCTCAGAAGGCCACCGAGGACTTCATGTACTGGTGCGTCACCGCTGACACCCCGACTAGCATCATCGCCGACAAGATGGGTCTGACCGCTCCGTTCAAGAGCGCCAAGGAGACCACCAACGTCTTCTCGCAGCAGGCCGTTGCCATGGCCAAGGACGGCAAGAAGACCGTCGCTTGGGACTTCGTCTACATCCCCTCTGAGGAGTGGAAGAAGAACCTCAAGCAGGCTCTGATCGCCTACGCTGCCGACAACACCAAGTGGGACGGCGTCAAGAACGCCTTCGTCGATGGCTGGAAGACCGAGAAGGCTGCTTCCGAGTAAGTAGTTGCTGCCCAAGCTATCTGATTAGCGACAGGGGGCGGGCAGACGTTGGTTTGCCCGCCCCCTGCATATTGAAAGGACCCTTCTATGGGCAAAGCACTCAAGCGCTGGTGGCCGCTCTTTATGCTGCCCACGTGCCTGGCGTTTATGATCGGGTTCGTGATCCCCTTTATCCAGGGCTTCTATCTCTCGTTCTGCCAGTTTATTACCATCAACAATACGCACTTTGTCGGTATCGAGAACTACGTGCGCGCACTGTCCGATCCGCAGTTTGCCACGTCGTTCTTCTTTACCGTGGCGTTTGCCTTCCTGTCGACGGTGCTCATCAACGTGATCGCCCTCGCCATTGCGCAGGCGCTCACCCGCAAAGCGCTCAAGGGCACCAATATCTTCCGTACGATCTTCTTTATGCCTAACCTGATCGGCGGCATCGTGCTGGGCTACATCTGGCAGATTCTGATCAACTGCCTACTCTCCAACGTGGGCGCCCAGCTCATTGCCCTTAACTCTGCTGCTGGCTTCTGGGGCCTTATCATCCTGACCCTGTGGCAGCAGGTCGGCTACATGATGATCATCTACATCGCTGGTCTGCAGTCCATTCCGTCCGACTACATCGAGGCCGCCAAGGTCGACGGCGCCACGGCATGGCAGACGTTTTGGAAGGTTAAGATCCCTAACCTGATGCCGACCATCACCATCTGCCTGTTCCTGTCCATCACCAACGGCTTTAAGCTGTTCGACCAGAACCTCGCCCTTACCGGCGGCGCCCCCGCGCACTCCACCGAGATGCTCGCCCTGAACATCTACAACACGTTCTATTCGCGTGCCGGTATCGCGTGGCAGGGCATCGGTCAGGCCAAGGCGGTTATCTTCTGCATCCTGGTCGTAGCCATCTCCATGATTCAGCTTAAGGCCACGAGGTCCAAGGAGGTGCAGCAGTAATGAAACGCGATAAGGTTATCAACCGCGCGCTCTCGATTTTCTTTACGATCCTGTCGCTCGCGTGGATCTACCCCGTGTTTATGATTGCGCTCAATTCCTTTAAGAAAGCGACCGCAATCAGCACTACCACGGCGTTCGATCTGCTCACACCCGAGACATTCAACGGCCTTGCAAACTACGTGCACGCCCTTAACGAGCAGGGCTTTGCCTCGGCATTTATGTACTCGCTCATCATCACGGTCACGTCGGTCGTGCTGATCTTGGTGTGCTGCTCCATGTGCGCTTGGTACGTGGTTCGCGTCAACAGCAAGATCTCGAACTTCTTCTATTACCTGTTCGTGTTCTCGATGGTCGTGCCCTTCCAGATGCTCATGTTCACGCTGTCCAATTTGGCGGACCGCATCGGCTTCAACACGCCGTTCAACATCTGCTTTATCTATCTGGGCTTTGGCGCGGGCCTGGCGGTCTTTATGTTCGCCGGCTTTGTAAAGAACATCCCGCTCGAGATCGAAGAGGCGGCCATGATTGATGGCTGCAACCCGGTCCAGGTGTTCTTTAAGATCGTCCTTCCCATCATGAAGCCCACCTATCTTTCGGTCGGCATCCTCGAGACCTTGTGGGTCTGGAACGACTATCTGCTGCCCTACCTTACGCTCGACTCCACCAAGTACAAGACCATTCCTATCTTGATCCAGTACTTCCGCGGCGGCTATGGCCACGTCGAGCTCGGCCCCATGATGGCCTGCATCATGATGGTCGTTATCCCCATCGTTATCATGTACATCCTCTGTCAGAAGTACATCATCGACGGCGTGGTGGCAGGTGCCGTCAAGGGCTGATGCCGTAACTGTTTTGCAAGTTTCTGCGGCGCCCCTCAGCGCGGCGCCGCATATCGAAAGGTAAAGACATGGCCGAGATCGTTCTCAAACATGTTCAGAAGGTGTATCCCAACAACGAGTCCAAAAAGAAGGGCTTCTTTGGCAAAAAGAAGAAGACCGAGGAGAAGAAGCATAACCTTAAGGTTACCGAGGATGGCGTGCTCGCTGTAGAGGACTTCAACCTCACCGTTCACGACCAGGAGTTCGTCGTTCTCGTTGGTCCCTCTGGCTGCGGTAAGTCCACGACGATGCGCATGGTTGCCGGCCTGGAGGACATTACCTCGGGCGATGTGCTCATCGACGGCAAGCGCGTCAACGACGTGGCGCCCAAGGACCGCGACATCGCCATGGTGTTCCAGAGCTACGCTCTGTACCCCAACATGACGGTGTACGAGAACATGGCGTTTACGCTTGAGCTCAAGAAGGTCCCCAAAGACGAGATCGACCGCAAGGTTCGCTCCGCTGCCGAGATCTTGGGTATCACCGAGTACCTCGACCGCAAGCCTAAGGCGCTCTCGGGCGGCCAGCGCCAGCGCGTCGCCATCGGCCGCGCCAGCGTGCGTGACCCCAAGGTCTTCCTGATGGACGAGCCACTGTCCAACCTGGATGCCAAGCTTCGTAACCAGATGCGTGCCGAGCTCATCAAGCTGCGCCACGAGATCAAGGGTACGTTCATCTATGTTACTCACGACCAGACCGAGGCCATGACTCTCGGCGACCGTATCGTGGTCATGAAGGACGGCGTTGTCCAGCAGATCGCCACGCCGCAGGAGGTCTTCAACCATCCCGCGAACATCTTCGTCGCCGGCTTCATCGGCGTGCCGCAGATGAACTTCTTCGATGCCCAGCTGGTGCGCTCGGGCAACGGCTTTACCGTCAAGACCGAGGATATGAACGTGGCGCTCGCTCCCGAGACCTGCGCTCAGCTTGCTCTCAACTGGGACGGCGGCGACGTGAAGGAGATCACGGCCGGCGTGCGCCCCGAGCAGATTTTGCTTGCCGACAAGGACGAGGAGGGCGCGCTCCAGGGTACCGTCGAGGTGACCGAGCTCATGGGTTCGACCGAGCATGTCCACGTGACCGCTCCCGACGGCCAGTTTGTCCTGATCATCCCCGTCGTCGATCTCGAGGCCAAGGGTGCGCTCAAGGCGGGCGACCCCATTTGGTTCAAGTTCGAGAAGAACGCGACCCATCTCTTCGATAAGGTGTCTGGCAAGAACCTTATCTAGGCCCGGTGCATCCGGACCCTCCCTTTGGGCGACTGCGGTATTGCCATCCTTTTGCCGCGGTCACATATAAGGCTCCCCTCCCGTCCACTGGGCGAGAGGGGAGCCTTTCTTTGTGTTGGGGCTGTCTGGTCGGTCGTTTGTCTCAATCTGTAACAAGTAGAGGATCGAATTGGCTTTAGATGTTACAGAACGAGATTGAGTTGAGCCGCCTGTCCTTCCGTCTCGATCTGTAACACGAAGGACTGATTTCGGCAGTTACCTGTTACAGAACGAGATTGTTTTAGCCGGCTTATCCATTTGTCTCGATCTGTAACAGTAAGGGCGGATTTCGGACGTTAGATGTTACAGATTGAGATAAACCCTAGGGAAAGGATCGGTTTGTCTTGATCTGTAACAGGTAGGACCGTTTTGGCCGAGTAGGTGTTACAGATTGAGACGATTTGGTCGAGGCGGGCCACGGGCAACACGCGGGCAAAAAACGGAGCCGCGTTGCCGCGACTCCGCTTTCAAGAGGATGGGTAAAGGAAACGAAATTAGCTCAGGTGCCAAATCTCGTCGTTGTACTGAGAGATCGTGCGGTCAGACGAGAAAGTGCCGGCGTTGGCGATGTTGATCAGCGCCTTGCGCATCCAAGCGTCCTGGTCCTCGTAGTCTGCCAGCACGCGCTCCTTGGTCTGGATGTACTCCTCAATGTCGAGCAGGGCCATAAACCAGTCCTTGCCCTTGATGTCGTCGTGCAGGCGCTGCAGGCGCTCGGCGTTGCCGGTCGCCATAAAGGCGGGGTTGGTGATGAAGTCCACCAGCAGCTTGATGCCGGGCTTGCGATAGAGCGCGCCGGCGTCATAGCTGCCGTCGGCGTAGAGCTGCTCGACCTGCTTGGAAGAGGCACCAAAGGTGTAGATGTTCTCGTCGCCTACGAGCTCGGCAATCTCCACGTTGGCGCCGTCGAGTGTGCACAGGGTCAAAGCGCCGTTGAGCATGAACTTCATGTTAGAGGTGCCGCTCGCCTCCTTGGAGGCCAGGCTGATCTGCTCGGAGATGTCGGCAGCGGGAATCACGCGCTCGGCGGCGGTGACGTTGTAGTTCTCGATCATGACGACCTGCAGGTAGGGGGCCACGTCGGGGTCGTTGGCGATCCACTGGGAAAGCGTCAGGATTAGGTGGATGATATCCTGGGCGATGGTATAGGCAGGTGCCGCCTTGCCGCCAAAGATGATAGTGACGGGGTGCTCGGGCTTGTTACCGTTCTTGATGTCGAGGTACTTCCAGATGATGTAGAGCGCGAGCATCTGCTGGCGCTTGTACTCGTGGATGCGCTTGACCTGGACGTCGATGATGGCGTTGGATGGGATCGTCACGCCCTGCTCGAGCGCCATGAACTGGCGCATGATGGCCTTGGCCTCGACCTTGGTGGCGGCCAGGCGCTCAAGAACGTCCTTGTCGTCGGCGAACTTGGCGAGTTTGCTTAGATCGCCGGTGCTGCGCCAGTCGGTGCCGATCACATCGTCGAGCAGGCTGGCGAGCGCGGGGTTGGCCCCATGGATCCAGCGGCGGAAGGTGATGCCGTTGGTCTTGTTGGAGAACTTCTCGGGATAGATCTCGTAGAACGGGTGAAGCTCGGTGTCCTCCAGAATCTTGGTGTGGAGTGCGGCGACGCCATTGATGGACAAGCCAAAGTGGATGTCCATGTGGGCCATGTGGACGGTGTCGTGCTCGTCGATGATGGCGACGCGCGGGTCGTCGTGCTCGGCCTTGGCAACCTCGTCGAGCTTGACGATGATGTCGGCGATGGCGGGCGAGACCTTCTGCAGGCTGGCGAGTGGCCACTTCTCGAGCGCCTCGGCAAGGATCGTGTGGTTGGTGTAGGCGACCATGGAGCGCACGATGGTAACGGCCTCGTCAAACTCGATGTCGTGCTCGGTGGTGAGCAGGCGGATGAGCTCGGGAATGACCATGGTGGGGTGCGTGTCGTTGATCTGGACCACGACGTAGTCGGCCAGATCGTGCAGGTTGCTGCCGCGCTCGACGGCCTCGTCGATCAGGAGCTGGGCGGCGTTGCTCACCATGAAGTACTCCTGGTAGATGCGAAGCAGGCGGCCCTGCTCATCGGAATCATCCGGATAGAGGAACAAGGTGAGGTTCTTGGCGATCTCGGTCTTGTCGAAGTCGATGGAACTGCCGGGGACCAGGCCGTCGTCGACACTTGCCAGGTCGAACAGACGCAGGCGGTTCTTGGTGGGCTGGTCGTAACCGGGCACATCGATGTTGACGAGCTTGGAGGTAACGGCAAAATCGCCAAACTCGACGGTGTAGGAGCGGTCGTCATCGATCAGGATGTCCTGCTCGCTAAGCCACTCATCGGGGACGGCCTTTTGCTGGTTGTCGGTAAAACGCTGACGGAACAGACCGTAATGGTAATTGAGGCCCACACCGTCGCCGGTAAGGCCCAGCGTGGCAATGGAATCCAGGAAGCACGCGGCCAGACGGCCCAGGCCGCCGTTGCCCAGCGACGGTTCGACCTCAAACTCCTCAATCTTGTTGAGGTCGTGGCCGGCAGCGGTGAGCTGGTCTTTAACCTCGGCATAGATGCCAAGGTCGATCATGTTGTTGATCAGCAGTTTTCCAATCAAAAACTCAGCAGAGATGTAGTAGAGCTTTTTCTTGCCATTGTTGAGTGGGCAGGCAGCAGAGCGCTCCTGCACGAGCTTGACCAGCAGTTTGTAAATGCGGCGGTCATCGAGTTGCTCGAGCGAAGTTCCAAAGGACTGCTCGGCAAGATCCGCAAGATTGATACAGGGCATGTTTCCTCCTGTGGTGAGTTGACGACATGTCAGAAATTCAAAAGAAGCCCGCGCGAGGGGATTGGGGTGGCCTCGCGCGGGAAAAGCGGTCGCGTCCGCACGGTGGGGTGGGCTCGGGCGCGGTGGCTCCTATTGAGGAAGCTCGATTTCGGCTTCCGATGGGATGCGGAA
>CAJMPM010000033.1 GCA_905215225.1 uncultured bacterium | reverse complement strand
GAGGCACTCGAGCGCATCGACGAGCTCTGCGAGACGAACGCCCGCACCGCCGTGCGCCGCTACTGCGCCAACGACACGGTCAATATCGTGCTTTCGTCATTTAGCTCCGATATCAACCGAAACGGCATCACCGCCGATTTGCGCGCTGCCGTGCCCGAGAGCGTCCATGTAGCCGACGTCGATCTGTTTAGCGTGCTCTCAAACGCCCTGGACAACGCCATCGTCGCCGCAAGCGCCGCTCCCCAGGGCAAGCGATTTGTCGATCTGGACCTGCGTTGCGAGGACGGGCAACTGCTCCTTTTGGTCTCCAACACGTTTGGGCGCCCGCCGCGCATGGTCGACGGCATGCCCGTAGCCGGGCACACCGGACACGGCTTTGGAACCAAGAGCATTAAGCTTGCCGTCGAACGCATGAACGGCAACTGCCAGTTTCGCATCAACGGCGACCGGTTTGAGCTTCGCGCCGTGATGTAAGGGCGCGACAAGTCGGCGCCGCGCTCGACCCGTCAGGACCGCCTTGCCGGCTCCGGTCCGCTACAGCGGCGCGGCTGCCGGGGTCAGCTGCTTGATGTATGCCCACATGCGCTGCTTGGCGGCTTTGTCAGTGAGCGCCGCCTCAAAACCGTCGAGCGCGAGCACGCGGCGACCCTGCACATGGGCGACCAAGCCGGGCTTGAGCATGGCGGTATCGAAGTCGTCGATTGCCACGAGCATGTCGGCATAGGTCTCGCGCATGGTATCGGCCGCGCGATCGTCCAACAGCAAGACCGCCTCTGGGTCCAAGGCCTCGAGCGCCTCGCGGAACAGCTCGCACGGCAGGCCCTCGCCTGTCGCAACCGTCCCATCGCCCGCGCCGGCAACACTTGCCAGCACGCAAAAATCCTCTGGCGCGTAGCCGATGGCGCCGAGCGCTTTGCGCAGCGCAGCACCGTCCGGACCGGCAGCCAGCTCACCGCCCGCACGCTCGGCATCGTCTAAATCACCTTTTACCAGCACAATCGGCGAGCACGCATTTCCTGCGATACGCACGCCGCGGCCCGCGAGCGATGCGAGCTCCTGCTCGGTCGCCTGGGCGATGGCTTCTTTTTTCTGGCTTTGTGACGTGGGCATGCGCTCTCCAATCGTTTGCGTGCCCACCATTATATAAAAGAGCCGCCCGCGAGTGGTTGCTTTGCGGGCGGCTGGGTATAAGCACGGTCGTACTGAGTTTTACGCGGCCGAGCCGCGTCGCATTATGGAGGTCACCATGGCTGACATTAAGCAGATTACCCCCGAGAACTTCGATTCCGTCGTTAACGGCAGCCTTCCCGTGCTGGTTGATTTTTGGGCACCGTGGTGCGGTCCCTGCCGCTCGCTCTCGCCCATTGTTGACGAAGTGGCCGACGAGCTGGCCGGCAAACTCGCCGTCGCCAAATGCAACGTCGACGACAACCAGGACCTGGCCATGAAGTATGGCGTCATGAGCATCCCCACGCTGATCGTGTTTAAGAACGGCGAGGAGGTCGACCGCTCGGTTGGCGCTCTGCCCAAGGCGAGGCTGCAGGCGCTGCTGGAGAAGCATCTGTAATACGCTTGTTACATGTTGCCGTCTGCCTGCCGTCCATGAGCGCTTTTACGCCGCTCGCCGGACTTCTGAATGCATCGAGTGCAACCGCGGATAGTATGGTAGTCACAAACAGCCCCCAGTGAACGGGTGCGGGTCGCACAGACTCGTACCCGTTTTCTTATGTAACTGCGCGCAGAGCGGGCGTAGTAAAATCTGAACCACTGAACTGCCCCATACAAAAGGAGATTTCCCATGCATGATGTTGGAATGAACATGAGCCAGCTTGCCATGAGCGTCAAGCAGGTCGACGACACCATCGAGCTCGCTCACGAGTGGAGCCATCAGCTGCTGCATGCGACCGAGAATTTTGACATGGAGCGCATCGGCGCCAAGCTCGAGGCCGCCATGGCTGCGCTGCACGAGGCCCACGACGCACTCGAGGGCTACGAGGAGGCCATCGAGGCCGACCACAACTCCGTCGGCTCCGTGAAGCTGGTGTAAGGTGGCCGAACACGAGCACGGCTGCGGGTACGAGCACGAGCATCCGCACGGGGCGGACGGTGACGCGGGCTGCCACTGTAGTGGCTCCGGCTCCGAGCTGGTCCGTTTTTCGGTTACCGCACCCGACGACCTGCTGCGCCGTTTTGACGAACAGATCGCGCGCCGCGGCGACGTGGCCAACCGATCCGAGGCCGTGCGCGACCTGATTCGCGCCTCGATCGCCAAAGAGCAGATGCGCACGCCCGATGAGCATGTTATCGGGTCGCTCACCATGATCTACGACCACCATACCGGCGACCTGACGCGCCGCCTGGACGAGGTGCAGCACGACTACACCGACGAGATCGTATCGACCATGCACGTGCATCTGGATCACCACAACTGTTTGGAGATTCTGGCACTTAAGGGTCGCGGCGAGCGTGTCTACGAGCTGGCTGACCGTCTGCTGGGCCTGCGCGGCGTTAAACACGGCGAGCTCACCTGCGCCGCCACCGAGCAGAGCCTGGGGCTGTAACAGCACACATTTCAACGAAGGAGGGTCGCATGCGACATGCGCATATCCATGTAACGGGCATTGTGCAGGGTGTCGGCATGCGACCGTTTGTGTATCGCGAGGCCATGGCGCACGGCATTTGCGGCTGGGTACTTAACGCGGGCGATGGCGTGCATATCGAGGCGCACGCTCCTGGCGAAGCACTCGACGAATTTGTCGACGCGCTTTCCGAGCATGCGCCTGCGGCGTCTCGCATGGAGCATGTCGAGGTTGTGGACCTAGCACCCGGCAACTGGGACGCCGCTAACGAGCGGGGCTTTCGCATTGTGGCGTCGCAGGATCAAACCGCCCACACGACGCTCATCTCGCCCGACATCGCCACGTGCGACGACTGCCTGCGCGAGCTATTCGACCCCGCCGACCGACGCTTTCACTACCCCTTTATCAACTGCACCAACTGCGGACCGCGCTTTACCATCATCCGCTCGCTGCCTTACGATCGAGCGGCTACCTCGATGGACCGTTTTCCCATGTGCCCCGAGTGTGCCGCGGAGTATGCCAATCCGCTCGACCGGCGTTTTCACGCGCAGCCCGATGCCTGCTTTGATTGCGGGCCGCATATTACGTGGCGTGAGGCTGTGAACGGCGATGCGTGCGGGAATTCGTCCGCGACACCGGCCGTCGGCACCACACGCGAGGCCAGCGACGCCAGCATCGAGCGCTACGTTGAGCTGCTGGCCAGCGGTGGCGTCGTCGCCATCAAGGGCCTGGGCGGATTCCATCTAGCCTGTGATGCTGCCAACGAGCAGGCGGTGGCCGAGTTGCGCCATCGCAAACGCCGCAGTAACAAACCACTTGCCGTCATGGTGCGCAGTCTTGCCGATGCCGGGCACCTGTGCCATATCGACGACGCTGAGCGCGAGCTTCTCACCGGCAGTATCCGCCCCATTGTGCTGCTGCGCCAGCGCACTGTTGGCGAGGGCAACGGCGATTCTCCCAACGCCCTCGCACTCGCGCCGTCCGTCGCGCACGACTTGCCCGAGCTCGGCGTCATGCTCCCCTACACCCCGCTTCAACATTTGCTGCTCGCCGCGGCTGCAGCGCACGGTATGCACGCAATCGTCATGACCAGCGGAAACCTGAGCGAAGAACCCATCGAGACCGACGACGCCCTTGCATGGGAGCATCTCGTTGCCGCCGGCATCGCCGACGCGCTGCTCGGCAACGACCGCGCGATCCTGTCGCGCTACGACGACTCCGTGGTACGCGTGGTCGACGGCGACGTCATGCCCGTGCGTCGTGCACGCGGATATGCGCCGCAACCGCTGTCGTTGCCGGCGCTCGACGGCACCACGCCCTGCGTACTCGCCTGCGGGCCGCAGCAAAAAGCCACGATTGCACTCACTCGCACGGACTCGGACGGTCATACGACCTGTTTTGTGTCGCAGCATATCGGCGATGTCGAAAACGGCGCGACTTTCGATGCTTGGAGCGCCGCGCGCTCGCGTCTGGAAAACCTCTTTGACCTGGCGCCTGCCGCCTTGGCATGCGACATGCATCCCAGCTATCTGTCGAGCCAATGGGCGCGCGAGCAGGCGCGGGAGCACGATCTGCCGCTTATCGAAGTCCAGCACCACCATGCGCACATCGCGAGCGTCATGGCAGAGGCGATTGTCGCAGGCCGGCTTGCGCCCGATGCACGCGTCCTCGGCATCGCCTTCGACGGCACGGGTGCCGGCACCGATGGCACCATATGGGGCGGTGAGCTTCTTGTCGCCCGTCTCGCCGATTTTGAGCGCGTCGCGCATCTGCGCGCCTGGGCGCTTCCCGGTGGCGCCGCATCCGTACACGATGCCCGCCGCAACGCCTTTGCCCTGCTCAGCGAGCTCGACCTGCTCGAGCACCCGGGAGCCGCGGGGCTCTTGAACAGCCTTGACGAGCAAACGCGCAGCATAACGGCAACGATGATCGAGCGCGGCATCAACAGTCCGCGCACCAGCAGTATGGGTCGCCTGTTTGATGCCGCAGCCGCGATTTTGGGCATTTGCGGCCAGGCAACCTACGAGGGCGAACCCGCCATTGAGCTCGAAGCCGCCGCTTGGCGTGCACTGGACGGCAAAATCGCCCGTTTTCCCGACGACAACGTCGGCTATTCCACATCTGGCCCATCGTGGTTGGACGGCCCCGATGTGCTGGACCAGAAAGCACTCTTTGAGGCACTTTTGGAGGGAATTGAAGCCGGAGCGCCCGCCGACAGGCTCGCACTCGACTTCCATGTCGCCGTCGCGCGCTCCTCGGCGCGCATCGCCACCGAAATCTGCGCGCACGAGGGCATTGGCACCGTCGCGCTCTCGGGCGGCGTGTTCATGAACCGACTTCTGCTCCAGCTCCTCACCCGCGAGCTCAAATACGCGGGCCTTGTTGTCTTGGTCCCCCACACCGTACCCGTCAATGACGGCTGCATCGCCTACGGTCAGGCGGCGGTCGCAAGCGCTCGTCTTGCGCAGATTGCATCGCAGTAGCTCGCCCTCACACGCCGCTGTGCCCAGCCGTCTCACAGGCGTAACGCGTTTGCCCGCAAACCCCGCGAGCGCTACCATCAACTGATGGATTATTGAGCGCCTATCCAGCGCAAAGCGTCTAAAAGGGGAACAATATGTGCCTTGCCGTTCCCGGTAAAGTAGTCAAACGCGACGACGACCTCAAGGCCACCGTCGACATGATGGGCATCGAGCGCCCCGTGTCGCTGCGACTCGTGCCGACGGCGCAGGTTGGCGACTATATTCTCGTACACGCCGGCTTTGGCATCCAGATTGTCGACGAGCAGGAAGCGCAAGAAACGCTCGAGCTCGTTAATACCATGACTGAGCTGGTCGAAGAAGACCAACTGGCCAGCAACCCGGCCGAGGCATACTAGTGGCGGCCGGACAGCCGGCTCGCTCCGGTATCGACTTTTCGGCATTTCGCGATTCCAAGCTGGCCCGCGAGCTCATCGAACGCATCCATGAACTCGTCGGCGACCGCACCATCAACCTTATGGAAGTCTGCGGCACGCATACCGTGAGCATCGGGCGCTATGGCTTTCGCTCCATTATGCCGGCCGGGCTCAAGCTGCTGAGCGGACCGGGCTGCCCCGTCTGCGTAACCGCCAACCGCGACATCGACCACGCGATCGCGCTCGCCAACATAGACGGCGCCATCATCACCACCTTTGGCGACATGATGCGCGTACCCGGATCGTCCACCTCGCTCGCTGCGCAAAAGGCGGCGGGGCGCGATATCCGCATTGTGTACTCCCCGCTCGACGCGCTCGACATTGCCGAGCAAAACCCCGATCGCCCGGTCATTTTTATGGGCGTGGGCTTTGAGACTACGACGCCCACCATCGCCGCCGCCATCTTGGAGGCCGAGGCGCGCGAGCTTTTGAACTTTTCGGTCTATTGCGCCCACAAGACCACGCCGCCGGCGTTGCGCGCCATCGCCAACGACCCCGAGACCGCCATCGACGGCTTTATCCTGCCGGGCCACGTCGCCACCATCACGGGCTTGGCGCCCTTTAGCTTTTTGGTCGACGAGTTCAATACCCCGGGCGTGGTCACGGGATTTGAACCGGTCGATATCCTGCAGGGCATCTGCATGCTGGTCCAGATGGTTGTCGAGGGCAGGCCCGCGATCGACAACGCCTACCGCCGTGGCGTCAACGCAGACGGTAACCCCGTGGCGCGCCAGCTGGTCGAGCAGGTGTTTGAGCCATGCGGCACCACGTGGCGCGGGCTGGGGCCGATTGCCAACTCGGGCCTTTCTATCCGCCCCGAGTTCTCGCGCTTTGATGCCCGCGCTCGCTTTGACGTGCCCGTTGAGGCGACGGTCGAGCCGCGTGGATGCCGCTGCGGCGACGTGCTGCGCGGGGCCATTACGCCACGCAGCTGCCCGCTCTTTGGCCGCACCTGCACGCCCGAGCACCCCGTCGGACCGTGCATGGTGAGCTCCGAGGGCAGCTGCGCGGCGTACTACCGCTACCGTAACTAGCCTGGACGCACCCGCACACTGGCACCACCCACGATTGGAGTTTTGGATATGTCCCGTACTGCCACCGATAGCACCGTCCTGTTGGGCCACGGCTCTGGCGGTCAGATGATGAAACGCATCATCGATGAGGTCTTTTTGGATGCCTTTGGGTCGCCCGAGCTGCTCGAGGGCAACGATGCCGGCGTCGCCGCGCTGCCCGCGAGCGGGCGCATCGCCATGTCGACCGACAGCTTTGTAGTCTCGCCGCAGTTCTTCCCCGGTGGCAACATCGGCCGCCTCGCCGTGTGCGGAACCGTCAACGACGTCGCGACCTCGGGCGCCAACGTGCGCTACCTGTCGTGCGGCTTTATCCTCGAAGAGGGCTATCCCATGGATAAGCTCCGCCAGATTGTGCAGACGATGGCCGAAACGGCGCACGAGGCGGGCGTGTCCATAATCACGGGCGACACCAAGGTGGTCGAGCGCGGCGGGGCCGACGGCGTCTATATCAATACCGCCGGCGTGGGCGAGGTTCCCACGGGCGTGGCGCTCAGCGGCGCCAACTGCCGCCCCGGCGACGTCATCCTGGTGTCGGGCACACTGGGCGACCACGGCATCGCCATCATGAGCCAACGCGAGGGCCTGGCGTTTTCGAGCAACATCGAAAGCGACGCTGCGCCGCTCAATCATCTGATTGCCGACGTGCTCGCCGCCGCCCCCGACACCCGCTGTTTCCGCGACCCCACGCGCGGCGGCCTGGCATCCACGCTCAACGAGTTTGCCCAGGCCAGCGGCGTTGCCATGGAGGTCGACGAGGATGCCGTGCCTGTGCGTCCCGACGTGCAGGCCGCCTGCGAGATGCTCGGCTACGACGTTCTGCAGGTGGCAAACGAGGGAAAAATGGTCGCCGTGGTGCCGGCCGAGCAGGCCGATGCCGCGCTGGCGGCCATGCGTGCCGCCCGCTACGGCGAGAACGCCGCCATCATCGGTCGCGTGCTGCCGCTTGCCGAAAGCGCTCGACCCGCCGTGCGCGTACGCACCGGCTGGGGCTCAACCCGCATCCTCGACATGCTCGTGGGAGAGCAGCTGCCCAGGATTTGCTAGCGGCTGCTCTGCAAGCTGCCCAGCATCCGGCCACAATCGGCCCGCCCATTTTCACTGGGACGTTGGCCCACTCAAACTGCGGGGAGATGGAAGAGCCCTCCTGCCGAGCTGATCGGCAGGAGGGCCCTTCGCTTTGCAAAACCATACTCCTTGCAGTATTTACCTGTCAGGCAGACGCTCGCTACGCCGCGCGACGCTTGGTGTAGAAAAACCAGCCGCCGACGGCCGCGATACCGACGATGCCCACGGCAACACCGGCGATGGCAAAGCCGTTCGAGCCCGCGTCCGCAGCCTTGTTGGCGGCGCCGGCGCTCAACGCGGCGGTCTTGCCGGACGTGCCCGACTTTTTGCCGCTCTTGTCTGTCTTGCCGGCGACGGAAGACTCCGTCGAATCCTTCTTGCCGGATTCGGCCTCGGCCTTGGAATCGCCAGCTGCCTTTGCGCCCTCGCTCGAGGAAGCACCGGCCATCTTGGCGGCCACAGGAGCCATTACGCCCGCAAAACCGGCGGTCCCGTTGCCGGCACCGCCGTCCGACCCGGCACCCGGCGTCAGGACGCCCGGCGCCACCGTGGGCTTCTGCGGGTCCTTGCTGCTCGAGCCCTTGCCCGCCGTCACGGCCGTCTTCCAGGCAATCGTCTCTCCCGAGGAGACACGATACGTCGTGAGCGCGCGGAGCGCCTGCTCGGTCGCCATGGCGTTGGCCGCGCCGCCCTTGCTGTGCGCATAGCCGTTGCCGCCGTCCACGCGGTACAGGTCCAGCGCGCAGACCACGTTGGTCACGGCATTTGCAAACCCGTTAACGGGGTTGGCCGGGTCACGGTCGAGCGAAAGCAGCGCGAGGATCACCTGGGCATTGGCCTCGGCAGAACCGAAATCACAGGTGCCCGCGCTCATCTTGCCCTTGAGGTAGGAGAGGCCGTTCTCGATGGCAGCATCGACCTTGGTGTCGCCCTCATAGGGTGCCACGGCCTGGATCGCCATGGCCGTCAGGTCCACGTCGCCCAGACGCGTACCCTCCACGGCGTCGTCGCTGCCGAGAAGCTCGCAGACGGCGTTCGCGAGGCTCTCGCGCGTCCAGGCAGAACCGGCGGGTACATCCGAGCCGCTCGCATTAAGCGCCATCAGCGCAAAGATCTTCTCGTTGGCGCGCGTCATATCGGTGCGGCTGCAGATGAGCTCGACCAGGTTGACGCCGTCATAGTCGGTGATGTCCTCGCCGATGGCGGAGAGGGCCAGCGCCACACGCTCGGTCTCAGTCAGAGCGCAGGTCGCACTCCCCCACTCGGCCTTGTGCTTGGCCAGCGAGGCGCGGTAGTTGTCGAGCAGCTTGGAATCGATCTTGCGGCCCGCCTTGGCAAAGTCGTAGATCTCCCACTCGTCGCCGTACTGGAAGGCGTCGGAGCTGCGGCGCACGTCGATGAACGCAGCGGCAGCATCGATGCCCGCCGAGGCGGACTCACTCGTGGCGGGGCTCGCGGCCACACCGGCCACGGTGATGGTAAGCGTCACGGGCTCGGCACCGGCGGTCGTGTCCACCGGCGTACCCGTCGCGACCACCGTGCCGGCCGAAAGCGCAGTCACCGTGTAGTCACTCGAGGCCACGTACAGGCCGTCATCGGGAGCGCCGCCGACGTGCTTCCAGGCGCCCTTCTCGATGCGGTCGATGCCCACGATACCCGAGGCGTCCTTGCCGTCGAGCGTCTTGAACGTCCAGGTAAGGCCGGGCTCGGTCACGCTCCAGCCGTCCGCGTCGTTTTTACCGGTAAAGGTCAGGTCGAGCTTTTGCGCCGAGCCGGCCTTGAGGTAGAGACTGTCCGTGCCGGCCGTCACGCTCGCAAGCGGATTTTGGTAAGCATAAGTCACGTCGCACGACGCGCTGATGACCTTGCCATCGGCGTCCGTGTCGGGCAGCGTCGCAGTAAACGTGGTGGTGCCAGCCTTATACGCCGTGTAGCCGATCTCGCCCGCGGTGATGTAGGCCGCCACGGCAGGATCGCTGCTCGTCACGGTAAAGTTGTCGCGGTTGGTGGCGTTGTCGGGCGCCACCACCGGGCGTGCGTGATCGGTCAAAAACGCGCCGCGCTCGGAGAGTGGGTTGCGGCCCTGCAGGTAGACGGTGGCGCCGTCCTCGTTATAGCCCATCGAGATGGACGTAGCGGCCACGGCTTCGGACGTCAGCGTCACGCTCTTGGAGCCGGCGCCCGCAGATGCGGCGTCGCGCGGGGTAACGGTGATCGTGGCACTGCCGGCATGCTTGAAGTAAAAGCAGGCCGAGTAGTCGTTGCTGTAGATGGTCGTAGGATCGCTCGAGGCAAAGTGGAAGCGGCTGAACGAAACGGGCACGTACTCGCCCTTATCGGCGTCGACGTAATGCACGCGAATCTCGAGGTTGCGCACCTCGGAGCCCTGGACGGTAGCCGCACCATCGGTCACGTTGCTCACGGTGCCGTCGGAGGCACGATACCACAGCTCAAAGTCGTCGAACTGCTTGGCCTTGGCCTTGATCTTGATGGTAGCCACGGTCTGCTCGGAGCCATCGCCCTTGTGCTCGGTGGCGGTCACCGTGCCAGTAGCGTTGTCGTAGACGTAGAGCTCACCCGTGGACTCGTTGATACCGATGTTGCCGCGGTTGGCGTCATCGGTGCCCCAGGTGATGGTGCTCGTGGCCGGGACGCCCTTAAGTGCAAAGACGCCAAGTTTGCGGTAGGCGTCCACAGCATCAGGCGAAACCTCGAGCATATGGCCGGCAACTGTCTGGCTGGTGCCGTCGTTGGCCGTGAAGCTCACGGTGTAGGCGTCGTCGGGCGTGGTGTCCTCGGGCGCCTGGTAGCTGTTGCCCGAGCCAAAGACCGGCGTGCCATTTTTATCGATACCCCAGCTGCTGCCGTTGGCGCCGCAGTTGGCGTTGATGAGATCGGCGAAGGCATCGGTGGCCATGTCGGCGGGGTCGACGGCATAGGAGTTGACGAGCGCCGAGGCGGGAGCGTCCATCTTGTTGGTGAGGAATGCGCCCCAGTAGGTGTTGACGAGCTGGCCCGCGCTATAGGTCGCGAACAGCGCGCCCGCTGTGCCCTCGGAGGTCGACACGCAGTTGGACACGATGCCGCCGTCGAGCGTACGCGCAAAGCCCGCGACGCCCTTGCCGGTCACACTCGTGGAGCAGTTGAGCACGGCACCCTGAACCTTGTTGCCCAGGGGG
>CAJMPM010000032.1 GCA_905215225.1 uncultured bacterium | reverse complement strand
GGGGCGTGGCCGGCGCGGGTGCCGAGGTCGGCGGGGGCCGTGTGTGCCTGGCGCTGGCGGCGACGGTTGCGCTGGCGTGCACGCCTCTGGCCGTTGGCTTTGCGCTGTCGAGCTTGGGCGCACGCGAGGAGCTGCTCAACGGTGTGGGCAACTTACTCGGCATGCTCATGACGTTTTTGGGCGGTGCCTGGATGCCGCTGTCGCTCATGGGCTCGGCCGTGCAGACCGCGGCGCATTTTGTGCCGACGTATTGGGTGAACGACGCGATCGGCAAGGCGCTCGCCGCGGACCTGACGCCCACCGTGTTGGGCGACATCACTTGCGATCTGGGCGTCACGGTGCTCTTTGCCGCGGCCATCGCCGCCGCAGGTCTGGCCCTCGCACGCGCCAAATCTCACGCCTAGTCTGAAATAAATCCTAGGCCTCGCCCCAAAATAGTTCGCCAAGGTTTACTATTACGTTCATAAAGTAGTACAAGGCTAACAATGGGGGATACCATGGCAACGCAGGAAGCCTACGTCCAGGTTAAGGATCTCAAAAAGCACTACGGCGACGGTGATGCGCGCCTGACGGTACTCGATGGCATCGACACGTCCATCAACCGCGGCGAGATCTGCGTCATGCTGGGGCCCTCGGGTTCGGGCAAGTCGACCTTTCTCAACCTCATTGGCGGCCTGGAGGATGCCGACGGCGGCTCCATCATGGTGGACGGCTGCGACCTCACGCTGCGCAAGCCTACCGATCTGGGCGAGTATCGCCGTCGCGAGCTGGGCTTTGTGTTCCAGTTCTACAACTTGGTGCCCGACCTCACCATCAAGGAAAACATCGAGGTCACGGCACACCTGTCCAAAAACCCGCTCAACATCGACGATCTGCTGCGTTCACTGGGCCTCTACGAGCACCGCAACAAGTTCCCGCGCCAGGTCTCGGGCGGCCAGCAGCAGCGTTGCGCCATCGGTCGCGCGCTCGTCAAAAACCCGGGCCTGCTGCTGTGCGACGAGCCCACGGGCGCGCTTGACTACAAGACGTCCAAGGAGATCTTGCAGCTCATGGAGGATGTCAATCACGAGTACGGCTGCACCATCATCATCGTTACCCACAATGCCGCCATTGCGCGCATGGCCAATCGCGTGCTGCGCCTGCGCGACGGGCGCATCGTCGAGGATGAGCTCAACGAGTCGCCCGTCGCGGCCGCCGAGCTCGATTGGTAGGCGGCGCCATGACACCTCTCGCAAAACGTCTCCCGCGCGAGCTGCGCCGCAATATTGGCAAGTACCTGGGCATCTTTTTGCTTATGTGCGGAAGCATCGCCCTTACCTCGGGCTTTTTGCTCGCGGCGCATTCCATCGGTTGCCTTATCGACGACATGCGCGATGCGTACACGATTGAGGACGGTCGCGTGACCACCTCCTTCGAGGCCACCAAAGATCAGCTCAAGGCGGCCGAGGATGCAGCCGGCGACGTCGGCGGCGTTACGCTCTACAAGAATTTCTCCATCGACGCCATCATCAAAAAGACCGCCGGCGACGACGGCACCAAGCGCACGCTGCGCACCTATGCGCACCGCACCAAGGTCGATATCGCGTCCTACTGTGAGGGCAGGCAGCCCAAGACGGACGATGAGGTGGCAATCGACCGCGTCTTCGCCACCAACAACGACCTCGCCGTGGGCGATAAGGTCGAGCTCGAGGGCCGCACCTACACCATCTGCGGCATCATGACCCAGCCCGATAGCCAGGCGCTGTTCCTCAACAATTCGGACTTTACGGTGAACACCATCACGTACGGCGTGGCCGAGGTCACCGATAGCGGCTTTGCCGCGCTCGAAGATGCCGGCGGCGCACCCGCCTACACCTACTCCTTCACCTTTACCGATCGCGACCTCCCCACCGCGGATCGCATCGATGCGGAGCAGGATATGGTCGAGGCGCTGACCGATGCCGATGCGCGCGTGGATGACCTCATCGACGCCGATTCCAACCAGGGCATTGGCTATGCGCGCGACGACGTGGACGGCGACTCCATGATGTGGATGACGCTGCTCGACATCATCATCGTGATCATGGCGTTTGTCTTTGTGGTCCTTACCGACGCCACCATCGAGGAGGAAAGCGCCATCATCGGCACGCTGCTCGCCAGCGGCTATCGTCGTCGCGAGATCGTGCTGCACTACCTGGCACTTCCCGCCATCGTGGGCGTGCTCGCGGCGCTTTTGGGCACCGCGCTCGGCGTTGTGTTCTTTACCGAGCCCATGCGCAGCCTCTATTACGGTTCGTACAGCCTGCCGCCCTTCCAGGTGTACTGGAGCTGGGAGATCTTTGTGAAGTGCGCCGTGGTTCCCGCCGCCGCGCTCATCCTCATTACGCTGGTGGGCCTGCTTCGCAAGATGGGCAAGACGCCGTTGCAGTTCCTTCGTCACGAGGCGAGCGGCAAATCGGGCACCAAGCGCGGCTTGCAGCTGCCGGAGCGCATGGGTTTTGTTTCCCGCTTCCGCCTGCGTATCTTCCTGCGCAACCTGGGCAACTTCGCCACGCTCTTCGTGGGCATTGCGTTTGCCTCGCTGCTGCTGCTCTTTGGCCTGGCGATTCTGCCCACGATGACGCACTACGCCGACAACCTCGAGACAAGCCTGGTCGCCGAGCACCAATACACGCTCAAGGCTCCGCTGGAGCTCGAGGGAACCGCCGAGGAGCGCGAGCAGTGGTCGGCACTCGAGCGCCTGCAGTCGGTTGACGGCGCGCTGCTTTCCGCCGCCCAGGATGCCGATGGCGAGCTTGACGACGCGGCCGATGCGGCGCAGGCGGCAGCCGATGCCGCGACCGCATCTCCGTCTGCCGAGAGCCTGACTGCGGCGCAGGATGCGCTTGCCAAGGTCCAGGACAAGAAGGATACGCTTTATGCGCGCCTCGATGATCTTGCCGATGCCCTCGGCTGCAACCGTGATGAGGCTATCGACCTGATCGACAAAGCCTCCAAGATTGACACTGACAACGACGATATTCACCCGGTCAATACGACCGACAACGGCGCGGGCGCAATCGCACAGGCTGAGAAATACGCCGTTTACCAGCTGCAATACGACCGCGGCGATGGAAATGGCGAGGAGACGATTTCCGTCTACGGCATTTCAACCGATTCGCGCTATTGGAAAGACCTCAACGTCGGCGATGGGCGCATCGTCTTTGGCGGCGGTCTGCTCGATAAGTTTGGCTGGAGCGAGGGCCAGAAGGTCACGCTCAGCGACAAGTACGAGGGCGAGCATTATTCCCTTGAGTACGCGGGCAAGGACTGTGCCTGGGGCTCCAAGTCGGACATGAATATCTATATGAGTATCGACGACTTTAACGAGCTGTTCGACAACGACGCCGCCTACTTTAACGGCTATGTGAGCGACGAGAAGCTCGATCTCGATGCTCGTTACTTTGCCGGCGACACCACGCCCGACGACATGCGCGCCGTGGGCGACCAGTTTATCGGCATGATGAGCAAAATGATCGGCATGATGGTTGGGCTCGCGGTGTTTATCTTTCTGCTGTTTATGTACCTGCTGACCAAGGCTGTGATCGACCACAGCGCCCGGTCGATCAGCTACATGAAGGTCTTTGGCTATCGCGATAGCGAGATCTCGCATCTGTACATCCGCTCGATCACGCTGTGCGTGGTGGCGTCACTCGTGCTGAGCCTGCCGGTCATTATTGGCTCGCTCACGGCCATCTTCCGCTCGATGCTGCTCGCCTACAACGGCAATATCGAGATCTACGTGCCCGCTTGGTCCATGACGGCGTGCGTCGGCATTGGCTTTGCGACCTACCTGGTCGTGGCGCTGCTGCACACGCGTTCTATCAAGCGCGTCAGCCTGGCCGAAGCCCTTAAAGTCCAAGAGTAGTCATCGGGGACGTTCCTAAAAGACTAGTCGCTGGGGACATTCTTTCGCCGCCCGGCAGGAAAGGGACGTCCCCAACGACTAGGTTTCGCGCTTGACTTTGACCCTACTTCAACGGGTACCATCCTCTATGTCTGTAACGCCATATAGACCGAGGGGATAGATCTATGACCGCAACTGCACCCGCAGCACCCGCTAAGGTGTACTTCACCAACCTGCGCACACATGCTCGCGAGAGCCAGCTCGACAAGCTCAAGCGCCTCATCCGTCACGCCGGTATCGAGCAGATCGACTTTGAGAACAAGTTCGTCGCCATCAAGATTCACTTTGGCGAGTTGGGCAACTTGAGCTTTTTGCGCCCCAACTACGCCCGCGCCGTCGCGGATGTCGTGAAGGAGCTGGGAGGCAAGCCCTTCCTCACCGACTGCAACACGCTCTATGTGGGTAGCCGCAAAAACGCGCTCGAGCACATCGACACCGCCTACCAGAACGGCTTTACCCCGTATGCCACGGGTTGCCAGATCATCATCGCCGACGGCCTCAAGGGTACCGACGAGGCGCTCGTCCCGGTCGAGGGCGGCGAGTACGTGCGCGAGGCCAAGATCGGTCGGGCACTCATGGATGCCGATATCGTGATTAGCCTCACCCACTTTAAGGGCCATGAGCAGGCCGGCTTTGGCGGCGCCATGAAGAACCTGGGCATGGGCGGCGGCAGCCGCGCCGGCAAGATGGAGCAGCATGCCGCCGGCAAGCCGAACGTCGCGACCGCGCACTGTGTTGGCTGCCGTGCCTGCGAAAAGGTCTGTGCGCACAACGCTATCTCGTTTGACGACACCCGCGAGCGCGAGCTTGCCAACGGCAGCACCCGCACGGTCCACGTGGCCGCCATCGACCACGATCGCTGCGTGGGTTGCGGCCGCTGCATCGGCGTGTGCAACCAGGACGCCATCAAGCCCGGCCATGACGCTGCGGCCGACGTGCTCAACTGCAAGATCGCCGAGTACACCAAGGCCGTCGTCGACGGCCGCCCGAGCTTCCACATTTCGCTCGCCATGGACATTAGCCCCAACTGCGATTGCCATCCCGAAAACGACACGCCTATCGTCAACGATATCGGCATGTTCGCGAGCTTCGACCCGGTCGCCATCGACCAGGCCTGTGCCGATGCCGTCATGGCATCCGAGCCGCTGCCCAACACCGAGCTTACCGATAGCGCGGCCAAGATGGAGCACAACCACGAGCATCTGGAGGGCGAGCAGGCCAAGGACCCCTTCTGCATCACGCATCCCGACACCGACTGGCGCACCTGCATCGCGCACGCCGAGAAGATCGGCCTGGGCACGAGCAAGTACGAGCTCATCGAGGTCAAGTAGCGCCTAGCTATTGGACAAAACAAGCGCCTTTGTAGCGCAAGTTGAGCAAAAGCCGCCCGTGAGCACAGTGCCCACGGGCGGCTTTTTGAAAGTGCTAGGGGGCCAAGATAAAGCAGTAAACTGCGCTATTTGCCTAAAAACTCTCGTCGAGGAAGTTGTCGACCGTGTTCCAGTAGAGCTCGGGGTCAACTTGCGCACTCTTGGCGTGGGTGGCGCCATGGATGGTGAGCTTTTGCTTGACCTTGCTGGCGCACGCGTCGTAGTTTTGGTCGAGCATGCTGTACGGCACAAAGGTGTCCTGGTCGCCGTGGATAAACAGCATGGGAACCGTCGCGTGTCTGAGTTGCTCCACACTGCTCGCCTTATGAAAGTCGTAGCCTGCGCGCACGTTGCACACCAAGTTTGCTACATCGAGCAAGGGAAAGCTGGGCAGGCCGAACACGTCCTTGAGCTGCAGAGAAAACTCTTCCCAAACACTCGTATAACCACAGTCCTCGATAATGCATTTTACGTTTGCGGGTAGAGATTCCCCCGCGACGTTCATGGCAGTTGCTGCACCCATCGACTCGCCAAAGACCAGGATGCGCGCCTCGGGGTCAGCTTGAACGCTCCGCCCAATCCATGCAACGACATCGAGCCGCTCGGGCCAGCCCATGCCGATATAGTCGCCGCCGGAGCGCTCGTGGGCGCGGGCGGCAGGCGCGAGCACGTTCATGCCGCGGTCGTGGAAGCGCTTGGCGTATCGGGCCATGCCGATGGGCTCGTTGGTATATCCATGCAGGCAGACGGCGTAGGCGTGTGTGCTCTCCGGCGCAGCAAAATACCAGGCGGCGAGCTCGGTTCCGTCATCTGCGGTGAGGCTGCTGCTCTTGCGGTTTTCTTTAAATCTTGCCCGCGCCTCGGTGTCCTCGGCATCCGGCTGCTCACCGTCTTTGTCGTTCTTGCTATCCTGCATCATCTTCATGGTGTACGGCGCGCGGGGATTCAGCGCGAAGTCAAACAGGAAGTTGCTGGCAAATCCGAGCAGCGCAACGACAACCACCAGTGCAACAATGCCGGCTATCTTGAGCTTTCGATGGGAACATGCGTTTTGAGTCATGCGGTATTCTCCTATAAGATGTTAATACATCAACATTTAACGCAAGCGCATTATGGACGTTCGCCGTTGATGCGTCAACAGGCAAAGAATGGGTAAACAAAGGGTCACGTATGGTGCAAATTTCGCACGTACCTAGACGCTTTGATATAGTGTTGAGAACTCTTTACGTTGGAGGATGTAACCGGCATGTCCGATTCGAGCGACAGTTCTAAGCCGCGACCCAAGACCGCGGCCGTTCCACACTACACGGTGGGCGAGGAGATCATGAACTCCGTCACCCATGGTGTCGGCTGCCTGCTGGGTATCGCGGGTCTGGTGCTCCTGATCGTATTCGCCGCCCTGCGCGGCGGAGGCCCGGCCCACATGGCCGCGGCGATTGTCTATGGCGTCAGCATTATCCTCGAATATCTAGCCTCTACGCTCTACCATGCGATTCAGCCCGCGGGCGCCAAGCGCGTGTTCCGCATTATCGATCACAGCTGCATCTACCTGCTCATAGCCGGCAGCTATACGCCGTTTTGCCTCATCACGCTCGCAAACGATGGCGGTCCTGCGCTGTTCTTTGCCGTATGGGCCATCGCCATTATCGGCATCGCCCTCGAGTGCTTTATGCGCGAGCGTCAACCGCACTGGGTAAGCGGCCTGGTCTACCTGCTGATGGGCTGGCTCGTTGTCTTTAAGCTGCCCGAACTTGTGGCGCTGCTGAACCCTGTCGCGCTTGCCCTGCTCGCCGTCGGCGGCGTGTGCTACACCGCGGGCGTGCCGTTCTATATCGCCAAAAACGTGCGCTACCTGCACAGTGTGTTTCACCTGTGGGTGCTCGCCGGCAGCATCTTCCAGTTCATGGCGGTGATCCTCTTCGTAATCTAGCGACCATGCCTGCGCGCCCGCGTCCTCGCTTGGGCGCCGGCGCAATTGCCGTATCCGTCATCAACGTTTTACCCTGACGCCCGAATCTTGGAGGTTCGAGAAACTCCCGATGGACATAACCATCTCCCTTATCACCACCCTCGTTTTGACCCTCATCAACGGCTACTTCTCTATGTCCGAGATGGCGCTCACCACGGCCAAGCGCGCCGTGCTGGAGCACGAGGCCGAGGAAGGCGACAAACGCGCCGAGCGTGCCATTAAGCTAGCTGCCGACTCCGACCAGCTGCTCGCCACCATCCAGGTCGCCATCACGCTCGTGGGCTTTGCCTCGTCCGCCGTCGCCTCGACGAGCCTGTCCGACCCGCTTGCCACGTGGCTCATGAGCTTTGGCATCGCGCCGCTCTCCGCCATCGCGCGCGGCCTGGCGCCGGTCATCATCACCGTCGCCGTCGCCTTCGTGTCCATCGTGATCGGCGAGCTCGTGCCCAAGCGCATCGGGCTCGCTAACGCCGAGGGCGTGTCCAAGCAGGTCGTGGGACCGCTTTCGGTGTTTCAAAAGATCGCCCGTCCGCTCGTGTGGCTGACCGGTGCCTGCTCCGACGGCCTGGCCCGCATCCTGCGCATCAAGAGCGCCGATGACCGCCAGAACGTCTCGGAGGAAGAGATCAAGTACATGGTCTCGGAGCAGGACGACCTGCTCGACGAGGAAAAGCGTATGATCCACGAGATCTTCGACCTGGGCGACACCGTTGCCCGCGAGGTCATGGTGCCGCGCGTGGACACCACCATGTGCGAGGACGACGAGACGGTCGCCGACGTGCTGTCCACCATGCGCCAGACCGGCTTTAGCCGCATCCCCGTCTATCACGAGGATCCCGACAACGTCGCCGGCATCGCGCACATCAAGGACCTGATCCAGCCTTCGCTCGACGGCAAGGGCGACCAGCCCATCGCCGACTTTTTGCGCGACGCCACCTTTGTGCCCGACACCAAGGACATCCTGCCGCTGCTGTCCGAGATGCAGACCTCGCACGACCAGATCGTGGTGGTCGTGGACGAGTACGGCGGCACGGCCGGCATCATCACCATCGAGGACATCGTCGAGGAGATCGTGGGCGAGATCGAGGACGAGTTCGATCCCGACAACAAGTACCTCACGCGCCTTTCGCGCCGCGAGTGGCTCGTCGATGGGCGTTTTTCGTGCGATGACGCGATTGAGCTTGGTTGGCCGCTCGAGGAAAGCGATGATTATGAGACCATCGCCGGCTGGATTTTGGAGCTTTGCGACTCGGTGCCCGACATCGGAGAGGTGTTTGAGGTTGCGGGGTACAAGTTTAAGGTGCAGTCGATGCGTGGCCAGCGCATCTCGCTCATTCGCGTGATCGCTCCGGCCGAAACCGATAAGAAGGATTCCGAGTCTTCGGCAGAGAAGCCGGCGGCGTCGGGTGCGGGCTCTGTGGATCCGCACGAGGGCGACGAGTAGGGCAAGGAAGAGTAGGGGAGAGTTATGGCAGGCCTGTTCAACATCCTTAAGGTCACCGTCAGCGAGGACAAGATCTGCGCGCATGTGCTGGTGAACCCCGGCATGCCGCTCATGACCTCGGAGGATATCGAGGCCACGGCGCGCGTGTATTACCTGGTGCCGGCGATTGCCAAGCACCTGTGCCTGGGTGATTCCGGTCGCGAGTTCCAGGACTGCATGGGCCAGACCGAGCTTTGCCATCTGCTGGAGCACGTGACGGTCGAGCTCATGAACGAGACCGGGCTTGCCGGCAGCATTTCGTGCGGTCGCACGCGCGTGAGCGAGCACGACGAGCGCGTCTTTGAGGTTGAGCTTTCGTGCCCCGACGACGCGCTGGCCATCGGTGCGCTGTCTTCGGCCACCTTTACGATGGACTGGGCCTATCTGCACGCCGACCAGCCGACTCCCGACGTGGAGGGCACGGTCGCGGGCCTGCGCAACCTGGTGCTGGGCATGCGCGCCGAGGCCGAGGGCAAGGATCCTCACGAGGCCGTCGCCGCTGCGAACGGCGAAGATACTGCCGAGGCCGAGGGCGCTGACGAGGGCGATGTGCCGCCGGCCGACGCCGAGCCCGTTGCCGATGCGACCGCTGAGCCTGTTCCCACCGAGCCCCAGGGTGTCCCCAACTTTGACGACGAGCCCCAGGTGGCGATTGATACCGAGGGCGCGGTTGCCGAGAACCACGAGGCTTCCGCTGCCGTCTTTGGCGGTGCGGCGACGGTTCCGGCAGGACCTGCACATGAGGGCGGTCTGCCGCTCGTGGACGGCGCCGGCGAGGACCCGGGTGCCACGGTGGCCATGCCGGCTATGCCCCAGGAGTAGGCCTACGCGTTTATCACCATCACGTACCTGCGCCTTTGCCGTATGCAGATGAGCGGAGCGGCAAGTGATGCGCTGCGGGTATAATGGACAGCATTCAAACGGTGGGCACCGACGTGCCCGCAGGAGAGGAATGATCATGGGTAAGACTTTCAGCTTTGTCTCCGGCGCACTTTTTGGTGCCGCTGCCGGCGCTATTGTCGGCGTTGCTCTGGCCCCGCGCTCGGGCGCCGAGACCCGCGCCATGGCTGCCGATATCGCCAACGACGCCTGGGACAATATGCGCGACACCTACGAGCACAGCGCCGAGGAGGCCCGTGCTGCGGTGAATGACTTTGGCCCGATGGTCGACGCCAAGACCGATGACCTGCGCGCCAAGGTCGATCTGGCCCGCGAGCGCATGGACCAGCTGCGCGAGCAGCTCAACGACGCCATTTCGGGCGGCAACGTGACGCCTGCCGCCGACGTCGTGGTCGAGAACGCCGTCGAGGCTGATACCGAGGCTGCGGAGCCCTCGACCGAGGCATAATGCGCGCCGGGGATTTTGTCGGCGCCAAGATCTATCGCAAGCCTACCGAGGACAAGCGCACCAAAAAGGACGGCACGCCGCGCAGCCCTAAAAAGCTCGGAAAGATTCACTTTCCGGTCTTTACCCCGGGCGGTACGCGCGTGGTCGGCTTTATGGTCCGCCAGTCCGATATCGCGGGCATGATCGAGCGCCCCGACCGATTCGTAGCGCTCGACGCCATTGGTGTCTACGAGGGCGCCATCGCGGTCGATGACGTCAAGGGCACCTACGATGCCGCCGCCGCCAAGCGCCTCGACATCAACCTGGACGATTGCATCATCTGGGTCGGTATGGACGTGCGCACGGAATCGGGCGACGCCGTCGGTTATTGCTCGGATGTTGAGTTCAAGCCACGCTCGGGCATCGTGCAGGCATTCTATGTGACCGCCGGTGCTGCTTCGAGTGTTTTGGTTGGTGACACGCAGGTGCCGCCGACGATGCTGCGCGGCTACGAGAACGGCGCGATGGTCGTCTCGGACGAGGTCAAGTCGCTCGGGTATTCGGGCGGTGCGGCTGCCAAGGCCGCCGAGGCCAGCGTCGTGGTGGGCGACAAGGTCAAAAAGGGCGCCAAGGTGCTCGACGACAAGGGATCGGTTGCCGTGGACAAGGGCAGTCGCGCGCTGGGCAAGCAGCTCGGCAAGACGCGCGGCATGTTCAAGGCCTTTAAGGACGAATACCAAAAGGCGAGCGGAGGCTCGTCAAAAGCTACAAAATAGCGACGTACCAAATGATGGGAGGCAAGCCGGAGACCTGTTGCTCCGGCTTGCTGCGTTTATGGGGGAGGGCACATGCGCCAAAACGGATC